>CAJBPJ010000188.1 GCA_903957465.1 uncultured Opitutia bacterium | reverse complement strand
TAATTGGCAAAGGCGACGCTGTGCAGTACGCCATCCAGCGGGCCGTGATCCTTGGCAACATCTGCAGCGAGTTTTCGAATTTGATCTTCATGCTCGAGGTCGCAGACGTACACAGACTTGCCCGCTAATTGCTTATCTAAAGAGGCACGGCGTGTCTCGGAGCGTACCGAATAGACGACCTTGGCGCCCTCCCCTTCAAGCGTTTGGGCGACATGCCACGCGACTGATTTGCGATTAGCCACGCCCACAACGAGGTAAGTGCGACCTTGAATGCCGAGGAAAGACATGGAGGTATTCAGTTGGTTTTGTCGATTAGAGCGAGTGCGTAGCGAATCGTAAGTACAGCCTTACCGTCTTTACGCACTGTCCCAGTCATAAAGTGAAATTGTTGCAGGGTTTCAACCGGACGAACCTCAATCGTCACACGGTCTCCCGGAAAAACCATGCCTTTAAATTTCGCTTCTTCAATCCGACAAAGAACCGGCGTTTTTCCTTCAGCCGTCTGACCTTGAGACTCTAAGCGTTTGGTAAGAAAAATAGCCCCCGCCTGAAAAACAGATTCGCAAAGCAAAACCCCAGGCGTGATTGGACTCCCAGGGTAATGACCCTCATAAAAGCTCTCATCAGCGCGAAATGTTCGCGCACACACAGCGTGCTCCGCGTCGAGTTCGACAACCTCATCGATAAACAGAAAAGGCGGGCGGTGAGGAATGACAGACTTTGGGTCAAGCATGCGCCATATGGGTAGGCGGTCGACAGGCTTTAGGCAATCTGCTCTTATCATCCGACGCCTGCATTTGCCAAAAAGGAGATTTTGCCTTAACCTTCCTTCATGCGCTTTACCCTATCCCTTATGACCTGCTCTCTCCTATCCTGCTTTGGGGCCTCCAGCCCTGAACCCGTCCAAGTTGGTAGCGCCGTACCAGCCGTCACCTGCAACGATGAAACCGGGCAAGCCGTCGACGTGGCCAAAGAAGGCGCCAAAGGCCTACTCCTGGTCTACTTCTACCCCAAGGCCGACACACCGGGCTGCACCAAACAAGGATGTTCACTCCGTGACAATTGGGCTGAATTGGGCAAACGCGGGGTCAAAGTATTTGGCGTTAGCACCGACAGCGAAGCAGACCAGAAAGCCTTCAAGGAGAAATACAAACTGCCCTTTGCTTTGCTCGCCGATAAAAACAAAGAAGTCTGCAAAGCTTTCGGCGTCAGCACGACATTGGGCTATGCTTCACGCACCGCATTCCTCTTCCGCGACGGAAAGTGCATCTGGGTCGATCCAAAGTCATCAACTTCCGACCAAGCGTCGGTCGTGTTGAACTTCCTAGAGAGTCAGACCAAGTAAGCGCCCAACCTAAGCGGAACAGCTTAGAAGCCTTTAATCTTAAAGAGGTCTGTCACGCTGCTGTTGCCGTGAATACGTTTAATCGCATCGGCAAGCAATGGCGCCACCGACAGCACCGTGATGGGTAGACCCTTGGGGGTCACCGGCACAGTGTTAGTCGTGATGACTTCATCGATTGGACCATTCCGCAGGCGGTCGTAAGCGACATCCTGCAGCATACAGTGGGAAACCAGTGCACGCACAGAACGTGCACCGTTTTTCTTCAGCAACTCTGCAGCAGCCACCAAGGTACCCGCAGTCTCTGTCATGTCGTCTACAAGCAAGATATCTCGTCCTTCAACTTCTCCCACTAGGCTAGTGGCTTCAACAGTGGTGTCGCTAGTACGGCGCTTAGCCACAAAGCCAAAGGGCAAGCCGAGCATATCCGCTACCGCAGCGGCGTATTTCAAACCACCAACGTCTGGCGAGAATACCGTCGCCTCACGTACCCAGGGCTTACCGCGGATGTGGGCGTAAAAGACTGGCGAAGCAAAAAGGTGATCAACTGGGATATCGAAGAATCCTTGAATTTGTTGGGCGTGTAAATCAACAGCGAGCACGCGGTTGACGCCAGCCGCTGTTAACAAATTGGCGACGAGCTTAGCTGTGATCGGCACACGTGGCTTATCTTTACGGTCCTGACGTGCGTAACCAAAGAAAGGAATAACTGCCGTAATGCGATCAGCCGAAGCACGGCGCATCGCATCCACCATAATCAACAATTCCATGATGCACTCATTCGCAGGCATACATGTAGGTTGAATAATGAAGACGTCGCACCCGCGGACGTTTTCATTGATTTGCACAAAGGTTTCTCCGTCCGCAAAGCGCTTCACTGTCGCTGCACCGAGGGGCACTCCGAGTCCGTCGCAAATCTCTTTAGCCAAAGCTGGGTTGGCATTCCCGGTAAAAATCTTGAGAGGAGGCAAACTCATGGTGCGGACTGACGAACAGAGTCCAATGCCGCGGCGAGCGAATCAACCTTTTTGAAGAGGTCAGGCAAACGACGGGCCAGAACGGCCACCCGGCGCTCTAGGCCAAACGGCATAGCCGGCGTTCCATTCATAAAGCCATCGGCAGGTACATCCTCGAAAAGACCTGCCTGGGCGCCAAGCTTAACGCGGTCGCCGAGCTGAAGATGGCCTGATACGCCCGCTTGGCCGCCAAGAACACACCCGTCACCCATGACGGTTGAACCGGCAACGCCAACCTGCGCGGCAATCAGGCACTGACGACCAATCCGCACATTATGCGCAATTTGCACTAAGTTATCAATTTTCGTGCCACGACCAATAACGGTGCGGCTAAAGCGAGCACGATCGAGCGTCGTATTTGCACCGACCTCGACATCGTCTTCTAACTCAACGTAACCAATTTGCGGGATGCGCTCGATACGCTCACCCACTGGCTCGTAACCAAAACCATCTGAACCGACCACGACGCCGCTTTGCAAACGACAACGCGCACCGACGACACAGTAATCCGAAACCGTTGCGCGAGCCTTCAGCCAACTTTCAGATCCAATACGTGCACCGATGCCGATGTGACATTGTGCTTCAAGCACGGCATGTGCGCCAATCGTAGAATCCGCCATTACCGTGCAACCTGGGCCGATACTCGCAGTGGCATCAACACGGGCCTTCGGATCAATCGAGGCAGTTGGGTGAATTCCCGCAGCAGGTCTCGGCCAGAGTCGCGCTTCAATCGAAGCGCAGACTAAAGCCAAAGCATATGAGGGCTTGGCCACACGGATATAGATTTGGCCCGCTAAAGGTTTACCCGGGTGATCGACAGCAACCAAGACCGCACCGGCACGCGAACTCGCAAGCTCCTCGACGTAACGAGGGTTTGCCAAAAAAGAGAGATCTTCAGCACTCGCGTCCGCAAGTGCTGCAATCCCCATAAGCACACGTGAACGAGCCCCCGCCTCACCCTCGACTGACACCGCCTCGGTAAGGCTGGCGACTTGGTCGATGGTGAGAGAAAGTTTCATCTTATGCAAACAAAGCGCCCCTGCTGGGCAGGGGCGCGTCGGTCACTTATTTGGCGGCTGGGCTGGGAGCGCCGGACTTATAATTGGCGTTGAGCTCTGCAATCACCGCATCGGTGATGTCGAGCGAGGCGTCGCTATAGAGCAAGCCACCCTTTGGAAGGATAACGTCAAGGCCCTTGGACTTCGCAATTTTTTCAACGGCAGGACGAATGTCTGCATCCAGTGCACGACTCATTTCCTGAATGCGACCTTGAATGGTTTTACCCACTTCTTGATCGAGCTGTTGGAGTGCCGTGTACTTTTGGCGGAACTGCTCTTCTTTAACCTTAAACTCGCCTGCGATTTGCTGTTTACCAGACTCGCTGAGCAAAGGTGATTGTGCGCGCTTTTGGGTATCAACAAGATCTTCCTTTAAGCGCTGAACTTCATCCAGCTTGTCCTGAAGAGTGACTTTGCCGGCATCCACGCTTTTTTGAATGCTAGCCTGTTGCTCAACGGCTTTGTTATACTTTTTGGTGATCTCGTTAATATCGACGACGCCCGTCTTAGGGGGGTTACCTGCTGTAACGACAACAGCTGCCATCGAGAGGAGTGCGGTGAGGGTTTTCATGGGGATGGGTAAGCAGAGACGAGAGCCCAAGGGTTGGCAACCCTAAGAAAGAACCCCCTTTTTGCCTGGCCTAACCTTAGAACGAGGTGCCGAAACTGAAGTTCAACTGCATCCCGTCATCATTCACTGTCTGAGGCCCGGTGGGCGTCTGAACAGTCGTTGGCGAAAGCGGGAATCCGAAGTCCAATCGTAGAACAGCCCCTCCCAAAAGAATGCGCAGACCGATACCATAGTCGCCATTCATATCGCTCGTGGAGAAATCATTCGCTTCTTTATTTACGAAGCCCCAATCCGTGAAAAGAGCCCACCGCAAGGTGTCGGAAGCCTGAATGGTATACTCAGCGGTAAATAAACCATAAGTCAGACCGCCCACTGGCTGATAGAGTGCCGTAGTCGCACCTGTCTGGAATGTATCCGGCGCGCCGACATAGTTATATTTAAATCCGCGCAAGTCATAGGCTCCGCCTAATTCTTGACGTTCATAGAACGGTACCGCTGCGTTAGGCTGATAGGTACCCGTACGTGCATAGAACGAAATCGTTTGATTGGCTTCGCGGGAAATAAGGAACCAGCGGCCCATGCGTAAATCTGTTTTTAGATAATCCACGTCCCCGCCCAGTCCGCCTCCAGCGTAGGTGTTGGTCAGGGCAACACGGTAGCCGCGCGTTGGGAACATGAACTCGTCGCGCGTATCGCGCACCAACGAAAGCATCACTTCGGGAATGGATCTTTTTTGACCAGATTCTAAAATAACGTCCGGCGGAACCACTGCTGCATTCACGCTCGTCAACTCGACGGACCGAGTGCCGACGGAAAGTCGCGACTGAATTCCAAAAATATTACGACGGGCATAGACGTCGAAACCGCGCGTATTAAGATCGTAGTAGCTTGATTGATAGCCTGAGTAGCGTTGGTAAATATTGTAACCAACCGATAAGTCGCGCTCCCAAAGAGCCGGCTCTTCGAAACTGTGCTCAATCGAATTGGAAAGATTTCCGCCAGAAACACGTAAACGGAACTTTTGGCCACCCCCGCGGAACCATCCTTCAGGGTTAAAGGCGTCAAAATTACCTTCCGAGTATTCAACGAATCCAACGAGCTGCTCAACGGAGCTGAAACCAGCGCCGAATGAAACCATCCCTGTTGGCCCTTCCTTCAAGGCAATCAACATGTCGCGCTGATCAGGGATTGGCGTTGGTACTGGCGTAACGCGTACACTTTCAAAGAAACGCGTATTGCGCAGTCGGCTTTCGGTACGACGGGCAGCCTGCAGGTCAAAGAGGTCGCCAGGCGCTAAAGCGAGTTCTCGAGCAATCACGGTCGAGCGCGTCTTGGTATTTCCTTCAATTAAAACTTGTCGGACAGTGCTTGGATTGCTTTCGCGAATTTCAAAGCGCACATCGATTGCACCCGTCGAAAGATTGGGCGTACGGACAACGCCAATTTGAACGTCGAGGTAGCCGCGACTGCCATAGGCAGCACGAACCTTGTCCACGGCGACTTCAACCGCGGCGGAACTATACCAAGAGCCCGGGGCAAGCTGGTCGGTTCCCGAACTGATGAGACCAGCGTCTTCGGCCTGGTTAGCAATGAGCTTGAGCAGTTTCTCTGTGCGGAAAGGCGAACCTTCGCTCTTGCCAAGCTCGTTACCGCTCACCTGCACATCTCCAACCACGTAGCGCCGACCTTCTTGAATGCGGTAGACGACATCCACCCAGCCTTGGTCGCCAGAAACATCGCGCACGGTGCATTGTGTAGCTGCGTCCGTCGAATCGACTTCAACGTCCAAAAATCCGCGCGCACGG
>CAJBPJ010000187.1 GCA_903957465.1 uncultured Opitutia bacterium | reverse complement strand
TGCCTTTAAGATGGCTTTTTCGTGTTTAGCTAAGGCCACAGACTGCTTGTCGCAGCTGGACGTGTGGTTGCGCATCCAAACGGAGACCACCGTCGGACCCTCCGCAATGAGTTTTGCAAAGGTCGTTTCGAGGGTTTTCCCATCGACCAGGGCGCTGATTTTAAAGCCAAGTTTGGGTTTTTTACCGGGGGTAAGCATAGGGTTTAGCAGGGTGTATAAGCCTATAGGGGTAGGGGAAAGGGCTGGATCTGCAAGGGTACGGCCTCGATCTTGGGCTAAGGCCTGAGGATTCCTTAGACATTCGCACTTTACAAGTACCCCTCAACCCCATTTGTTCGACCATTCTGTCATGCAAAAGACCCGTAAGTCTATTTCCAAGCGCTTCAAGGTTACCGGTACCGGTAAGGTCATGCGCCGCTCACCTAACGGTCGCCACCTGCTTTCCAGCAAGTCGCGCAAACAACGCCGTCGCGCGAATAAATCAAAGCGCGTCGATTCCGGCTTCGAGAAGTCCATGAAGATTTCCATGCCCTGGGCCTAAGGCTCTCGGCTAATCTATTTCGCAGTCAGGCGGGTGACACTCCCAGGCGACCCGCCGGCTCGAGAAACTAAACCACACACATAACATGCCTCGCGTTACTAACGCTCCCTACACCAAGGCCCGCCGCAAGCGGACCTTGAAACGTGCCAAAGGTTACTTTGGCAGTAAATCACGCCTTTATCTCCATGCGATGGAGGCTGTTCAGCGCGCTGAAAAGTTCGCTTACCGCGACCGTCGCGAAAAGAAGACTGACTTCCGTCAGCTTTGGATCGTGCGTCTCAATGCTGCCTGCCGTCCACTCGGCATCACTTACAGCCGCCTCATCGCTGGCTTGAAGAAAGCCAACATCACCCTCGACCGTAAGAATCTCAGCGAGCTCGCCATTCACGACGCTCCTGCATTCGAAGCGATTGTCGGTAAGGCTAAGGCCGCCTTGGTCTAAGCCGGTCGGCTCATCGCCCTTTCGCGAGGCCCCGGTTACCGGGGTCTCGCTGTTTTAGGGTGCTTTCGCTTGCGAAGAGGGCCTCGTCCGACACACCTTTAACCTATGCAGTCGCAACTCGACAGCGCGCTCAAAGAGGCGGCCGACGCCGCTGGGCAAATCCGTACCCGTGCTGAACTTGAAGCCCTCAAGGCTCGTCTCGTTGGTCCCAACGGTTCGCTGACCCTCATCATGCGCGGGATGGCTACACTTTCCAAAGAAGAGCGTCCGGCTGCCGGAAAGATGGTCAACGCAACCAAAGCCCAGCTCGATGAAATTCTCGCGACAGTCTCAGCACGCGTTGAGCAGGCAGAATTGGCTGCGCTACTTGGGCCTACAGTCGACCCCTCGTTAGCGAGCCCAGATGTTGCGCCAGGATCTTTGCATCCATTGACGCGTACGCGCGAGCGCATCCTCGCCACATTTCGTAAATTAGGTTTCGTCATCGCCGAAGGACCTGAAGTGGAGACGGAGTGGCATTGCTTCGATGCGTTGAATACGCCGGCAGATCACCCTGCGCGCGATATGCAGGACACTTTCTATTTACCCAAATCATTTCGCTCCATCGATGCGCTGCGCAAAGGTGACGAAGATCTATTACTGCGGACCCATACTTCGAGCGTGCAGGTGCGCACGATGCTCTCGCGTAAACCGCCTTTACGTATCGTGGCTCCGGGGCGTTGCTTCCGACGCGATGCCGTCGATGCCACCCACTCGGCGAACTTCCATCAAGTGGAAGGTCTCTGGGTTGATCGCCATGTTACTTTGGCCGATCTTCGTGGAGTGCTTGATTTCTTTGTTAAAGAAACTTTCGGCCCTGAGGCGGAAACCCGACTTCGTCCGTCTTTCTTCCCTTTCACTGAACCGAGTTTCGAAATGGACATTCGCTCGCCGAATCTCGGGCGCCTTTCTGACCGCTGGCTTGAGGTGCTGGGTTGCGGTCTTGTTGATCCGAAGGTCCTTGAGTCATGCGGCCTGGATGCGACCGAGTGGTCAGGCCTCGCTTTCGGCCTTGGCCTTGAGCGCATAGCCATGTTGGTGCACGGCATCGACGACATCCGCCATTTTTACGCTAACGATCTGCGCTTCTTGCGTCAGTTCGCCTAAGACCATGCGCGTTTCATTTCAATCACTTGAGCGCCACGTCGATCTGTCTGGGGTTACCCCGACACAGGTTTCCGAATTGCTACCGATGCTCGGCCTCGAGGTCGATTCGGTTACCACCTTCGGCCTGCAACCTATCGAGCATCTTGTCGTTGGTGAGATTCGTTCGTTCGAGAAACATCCTAAAGCCGACCGCTTGAGTGTTTGCCAAGTTGACACCGGCGATGGCGTTCTTCGCCAAATCGTTTGCGGTGCCAAGAATTTCAAAGCCAATGACCGCGTACCAGTTGCTCTACCCGGAGCAATCCTCCCTGGAAACTTTGAAATCAAATCTTCGAAGCTACGCGATGTAGATTCCCATGGTATGCTTTGTTCTGCAGCCGAACTCGGTTTGCCTGCAGGCGAAGATGGATTGCTTATTTTGACTGCACGGGCGCCAGCACTCGGAACGCCTTTGCATAAACTTTTCCCATCGCCGGATGTTGTCCTAGAAGTTGCGGTCACGGCTAACCGCGGTGATTGCCTAGGCTTGCGTGGTGTAGCTCGCGAGATTGCGGCTTCACTGGGTCGGCCACTCAAACCGTTGGAGGCACGGGCACCGAGCGGCACAACCGATAAGCCGAGCTCTAAGGACGCCTTTGGTTTTGTTAAGAGCACTTCCAAAACTTGTCCGTATTACACCCTGCGTACCTTGCGTGACGTCAAAGTAGGGCCTTCGCCGGATTGGATGCGACGTGACCTTGAGGCCGCGGGTCTGCGCGCAGTGAACAATGTCGTTGATATTACCAACTGGGTAATGTTGCAGACAGGTCAGCCCTTGCATGCTTTCGATGCGGCAAAGGTTAAAGGCGGAATTGAAGTGCGTTCAGCACGAGCGGGCGAAACCCTTACTTTATTGGATGGCCGCGTACTAACTTTGGATGCGAACACCTGCGTCATTGCAGACGAAGCACGTCCGTTGGTGCTGGCCGGCGTTATGGGTGGTGTTGAAAGCGGCGTAGCTACTACCACTACCGATGTCATTTTAGAGTCAGCATGGTTTATTCCGGGTGAAGTTCGCCGTATCGCTCGTCAGTATACTTTAGCGACAGACTCCTCGCAGCGTTTTGCCCGTGACGTCGATCCCGCTGGAGTGGACCTGGCTGCGCGCTTAGCGGCGGATCTATTAATCGAGCATGCGGGTGCGCGTGTGGTCGGCCCAGCGGTTGTTGTCGGTAAAGCTCCCCGGTCCGATCGCACCATCAAGCTGCCCAATGGATTTGTGGCTGCTAAACTTGGCACGCCTGCGCCCGAGGAGCACGTCTCAGCTGTTCTGCGCCGCATTGGATTTACGGTACACGCCACAAATACAGGCCTTGAGGTCACCGTGCCGTCATTCCGGTCGGACGTCGATCGCCCCATTGATTTAGTGGAGGAATATATCCGTATTCACGGAACCGCCCAAGTCCCTGTTGGCCGTCCACTGGCTCCCTTGCCTGGCGAAGAAGAGTCACCAGCAGCAAGTTTCGTGCACGAAGTAGCGCTGCGTCTCGCTGGTGCAGGCTTTTCAGAGTGTTATCACTATTCGTTATGCGATGCCGCTGAAGTCACTCGGGTTCTGGATGAAAAAAGTTCTGCGCAGCTCGCCTTGCAGAACCCTCTGACTGCTGATCAGACCCACTTACGCGCATCATTGATTCCAGGCCTTGCCCGCGCACTCCAGTTAAACCTTTCGCTTCATGCTGAACCGCGCCAACTCTTTGAAGTGGGTGCGGTTTTCCGCCCGATGGCTGACGGGCAAGTGCGCGAGTGCCTCTCGATTGGTTTTGTGGTTTTAACAGAAGCACCGCGTCGTAGTTGGAAGACGCGCGAACCTTTTGATTTATTCAGCGCGAAACGTTTGCTCACGGGCATAGCCACGGCTGCTGGAATCGCGAACACGCGCCTCACGTGGTCCGACGTCCCTGGCGGCCTCTGGCAAGAGGGTCATGCAGCGACACTCGCTGACCGTGGTCGCGCGGCTGAAGGGGCTTGTGGTTTACTCGATTTACGTTGGACGCGCACCTTGGACATTCGTGGATCTGTGATTGCGGGTGAAATTCTGCTACCCCGGGCGACCTTTACATCGGCACGTAAGTCGGCTCGCTTCGAAGCCTTTAGTTCTTTCCCGCCGGTTACACGTGACATTGCTTTGGTTGTTCCGACGTCGACCGGTGCTGGCGATGTCGCTGAGCGCTTGCGTCAAGCTGCTGCGAAAGCAGTGGGCAAGGACATTGCCGTGGAAGCGGTCACTTGCTTCGATGTTTTCTCCGGCGAAGGCCTTGCACCGAATACACGCAGTTTAGCTTTCGAAATTACCCTACGTCATAGCACGCGCACTCTCACTGACACGGAGGTCACCGCCGCTCTCGAACAGGTTGCTGCCGCCGCTGCGAAAGCGGGTTGGACGGTGCGCCGCTAAGATCTATGGCAGACGGACTCGACATTGATCATATTGCGCGTCTTGCCCGTCTCCGACTGACGCCCGAGGAGCGTGCTCTCTACGAAGGTCAATTGACTCAAGTGCTCGGACACTTCCGTCAGCTTGCGGAAGCCGACTTAAGTAAGACTTCTGCCCCTTTCCGTATAACCGTTTCAGACGTTTCCTTACGTCAGGATATACCCGGCGAAACATTAGGCTCCGAAGCAGTGCTGCGGAACGCACCTGCTTCCCGTGATGGCCAGATTTCCGTACCTCGGGTCGTTGATGACGAAGCCTAAGTATGTCTGAGTCCTTACATACATTGTCTGCTACCGAGCTCTCTCGACGCCTAGCGACGGGATCGGTCACCTCGCGTGCACTGGTAGAATCGTTATTAGCGCGCGCGAAGACACACACGGTTTTAGGTGCCTTTAATTCTTTAGATGCCGACGATGTCCTGCGCCAAGCGGACGCCGCAGATCGACGTCGCGCTGAAGGAAAATCCTTAGGGCCGTTGGACGGTATTCCTGTGGGTATCAAAGATAATATCGCTGTGCGTGAGCAGCCATTAACGTGCTCAAGCAAGATGCTCGCAGGATTTATTTCTCCATACGACAGCACTGTCGCTGAAAAATTAAAGGCCGCCGGTGCAATCCTCTATGGTCGATTGAATATGGATGAGTTTGCGATGGGCTCTTCCACGGAGACATCCGCAACGGGTCCAGCCCGCAATCCATGGGATAAGGATCGCACGCCTGGTGGATCTTCTGGTGGCAGTGCCGCTTCAGTGGCTTCTGGGCTCGTCCCGCTGGCACTGGGTTCAGATACGGGTGGGTCCATTCGTCAGCCTGCATCGCATTGTGGCTTAGTTGGACTCAAGCCGACCTACGGTATGGTTTCGCGCTACGGCCTCGTTGCTTTTGCTTCCTCGCTCGATCAAATCGGACCGTTCGCACGTAACGTGGATGACTGCGAATTATTATTCCAGGCACTCGCCGCGCCCGATGCTCGCGACATGACATGTTTTACGGCGGCTGAACGTAAGCCGGTGCACCTTCCGCAAAACCGTAAGCCCCGTCTCGGTGTTCCTCGCGCCTTGCTCGAAGGTGTCGACGCAGGTGTGCGCGCTGCCTTTGATGCGGCCCTTGAATTCTACCGTGCGGCAGGCTGTGAGTTGATTGACGTTGCCCTGCCAACCGCTGGCTTAGCTGTGCCGACTTACTATGTCGTCGCAACGGCCGAAGCTTCATCGAATTTGGGTCGCTACGACGGCGTACGCTATGGTCACCGGGCCCAGGGAGCCTTAAATCCTGTCGACATGATGGAGCGTTCACGCTCCGAAGGTTTTGGCGCCGAGGTTAAACGTCGTATTCTCTTAGGCACTTTTGTGCTCAGTGCTGGCTATGCAGATGCCTACTACGGCAAAGCTTTACTCGCACGTACACGTATTCGCGACGAATACCTTAAAGCACTTCAGCAAGTTGATGCACTGGTTACGCCGACGGTACCATCCACGGCATTTCGCCTCGGCGAAAAAGCTGCGGACCCGTTGAAGATGTATTTAGAAGATCTCTTTACCATCCCTGCAAATTTGGCGGGGTTGCCTGCACTTTCCTTCCCTGTGGGCATGGCCAATAATTTACCGGTGGGTATTCACTTGGTCGGAGCGCCCCAAGCGGAGTCAGTTCTCTTTGCCTTAGCGCGTCAATTTGAGGGCAGTCACGCCCTTGCTAACCGTATTGCGCCATGAGTAACGAAGCATCGGGATGGGAAGTGGTCATCGGGCTTGAGGTCCATGTACAGCTCCACACGCGCGCGAAGGTCTTTGCGTCAGCACCATGGGGCTTTGGGGCTGAACCGAATGCCCAGGTTGACCCGGTTGTTCTCGGACTTCCAGGGACGTTGCCAGTCGTCAACCGTGCGGCCCTTGAGCAGTCCATACGTTTCGGTCTCGCGATTGGCGCTGAGATTCCCGCGATGTGCGCTTGGGATCGTAAGAACTATTTTTACCCTGATAATCCGAAGAACTATCAGTTAACCCAAAAAGATTACCCTGTCGTTGTGGGTGGCACGGTCGAAGTAGAGATGCCAGGGCCTTCGCGTAATGTTATGGGCGAGCACCGCACCATCCGTGTGCACCATGCACACCTAGAAGAAGATGTCGGCAAGCTCAGTCACGCAGCCGGTGGCTCGCTTGTTGATTACAATCGTGCGGGTGTACCTTTGCTGGAGATTGTCACTGAGCCTGATTTGCGCTCCTCGGTTGAAGCCGAAGCCTTTTTGAAAGCCTTGATTGCGATCATTACGCAAGCTGGCGTGGCTGATTGTGATATGGAAAAAGGGCAATTACGCTGCGACGCCAATGTTTCACTGCGTCGTCCTGGTGCGCCGCTTGGCACCCGCTCGGAAACCAAGAATCTAAACTCTATCTCCGGCGTACGTGCTGCCATTGAATTTGAAGTAGCTCGACAAACGCGCGAACTCGAAGCGGGTAGGGCGATTGTGCAGGAAACACGTGGCTGGAATGCTGAGGCGGGCCGCGGGTATGTTTTGCGCGATAAAGAAGATGCCCACGACTACCGTTACTTCCCAGACCCCGATATTCCTTCCGTAACTATTTCGCGCGATACCGTGGAGCGCATCCGTAAGGACTTACCAGAACGCCCCTTTGACCGTCAGCGTCGCTACATAGATGCGTTAAGTCTGCCGTACACCGCAGCTTCCGTGTTGGTAGCCGATTTGGCTTTGTCGCGCTGGTTTGAAACTGCGGTCTCCGCATATCCTGCAAACCCCGTAGGCATCGCTAACCTTGTCGCCAATGATTTGCTGCGTGAGTTAGCGGCATCGGCAGAAAAAGATCCGATGACGGGCGAAGTTTCTGCCGCTTTAAGTTTAAAAGAGTGTCGGATAAAGCCAGAGGCATTAGCCGCCTTGGTTCGTCTGACAGATGAGGGGGGTATTTCTAAGCAACAAGCGAAAGAAGTCTTTGCGGAAATGTTCAAGACTGGCCTTGAGCCGGCTGCGATTGTTGATGCCAAGGGGCTTCGTCAGAACAGTAATAGCGATGAACTCGAAGCGGTTGTCCGTGCCGTCATTGAAGATCCTGCCGTCGCCAAATCGATAGCCGAATACCGTGCGGGTAATGCGAAGGCTATTAATGCGTTGAAAGGTCCCATTATGAAGCGCACCGGTGGTAAGGCTAACCCTGCGATGATTGACGAAATTCTACGTAAACTTCTTAGATGAGTACACTCTCCGAAGATTCACCTTGGACGGCGGGTCGGCGCGCGGCCGGCGAAGTCGCCATCCCTGCCTCATTGGTTTTGGGATTAGCCGCCGTAGTTGCCTTTGCGTATTACCACGTTGCGGCCGTACATGATGCCATGGAGGTGATTGCCTCTGTCCGACGTAAGAACACTTTAGTTTTTGCGATGGTCTCGACGTCATTGACGGCAGGCCTCATCCCCTGGGCGCTGCGGATGGTGGTGAAATCACTTCGCCCTGTTTATCCATGGCGCGATCTTCTGCACAGCTTGATTTGGTGGGCGCTCATGGGGCTAGTCGTTGACCAGTTTTATGCGCTCTTAACTTTTCTTTTTGGACCCGCTCCTGGTGCAGACTTAACACCTGCGATTGTCTTAGCGAAGGTTGCGTGTGATATGAGTGTCTTCACGATTTTCGTGGGGGCACCTTTTAATGCACTTTCGCATCTCTGGAAGGACCTCGGCTGGGACTTTACTGCATTTCGTGCCCAGCTTGGCTCTGGATGGTACCGGCGCATTGTCGTCCCCAACCTGCTGCCTAACTGGCTGGTATGGATTCCTGGGACAGCAATTTTTTACAGCCTCCCTGCCGACCTACAGTTGGCTGTGGCTAACGCCATTGGCTGTATGTGGGCGCTGATGTGTGTTCGGATTGCCTCACATTCACGTCCGAACAAGCCCTTGGCTTGAATCCTTCCGTAGACGAGGCGAAGGTAGGGCGTGCCTGACCTCTTTGGAGAGATTGCCGCAGGAGCGGTGGAAGTCGTCCCTTTTGACGGGGGCTCACGACCTTACGCCTATTCCATTCCCAAGGCTCTGCAGAAGGTTCTTAAAGTTGGTCACCTTGTGCGCGTTCCCTTGGGAAGTCGCGTAAAGTTGGGTGTTGTCTGGAAAGTTCCTGCGGAGCCGCCCGAAGGCACACGCTTACGTCCGATCACATCGCTTGAGCATGAGCAACCCGTGTTAACGGACGACGTCTGTCGTCTCGCTGAGTGGATGGCTGAGTATTATGGCTGTAGTTTCAATTCCGTACTCGAGACGGTTTTACCTTCGGCGGTGCGCACCGGTGTCAGGCCTGTATTGCGACGATTGTTAACCTTAGTGAAGCCTGTGGATGCCGAAGTTTTGGCAGCCTTACGTCGACGTGCGCCCAAGCAG
>CAJBPJ010000186.1 GCA_903957465.1 uncultured Opitutia bacterium | reverse complement strand
CACGGTAGTGGGTGTGGCCGAGAGGAGCTTCGGGTAGCTCGACGGCAATATTGGCCGAGAGCGTCCGCATGCCGTTAAATGGATTCATCTCCATCACGGGTGTGTTCCCCGTCGCCATCACCACGATCATGGTTTCGCCGACGGCACGTCCAAATCCAATCATCACCGCAGAGAACACGCCCGCCAATGCTGTTGGCATAATCACGCGCCAAACCGTCTGCCAGCGACTTGCCCCCAAGGCGAGCGAGCCCGAAACTAGCGACGTAGGAACATTCGAGAGCGCATCTTCCGCGATCGTGAAAATTACGGGGATAACTGCGAAGCCCATGACGAAGCCGACGACTACAGAATTACGTGCGTCGTAGGTTGCGCCTGTTGCCTGACGCCACCACTCACGGAAATCAGCTACGGGCAAACCTGTGCCAGGATCTGCGACAGTAAAGAGCGCCGCTTCGATGGCAGCAGCCGAAGTCCATGCGAACCAGCCCGCTAAAACTAAAACGGGAATCAAGGCGAGGAACTCACGCCCAGGCGGAATGTGCCGGCGCACCGAAAGTGGGAAGCGCGCCCAACCCGCGCCAAACAACAGTCCTGCAATGGGTAGAGCCAGTGCGCACGTTATCAAACCGACTAAATGTACATCGACCAAGGGTGCCAACCAGAGTCCGCCAATAAAGCCCAACACCACCGAAGGAAGGGATGCCATAATTTCCATCATGGGCTTAATCACATTCTTCACATTCGGCTTCAAAAACTGCGAAACGTAAATCGCCGAGAGCAAAGCAATCGGCAGAGCAAAGAGCATCGCGAACAATGTACCCTTAAAGGTTCCGTAGATCAGCGGGATGAGGGAGAACTTCGGCTCGAACTCATCATTACCAGAACTCGACTGCCAAACATATTCGGGGCCTGTAGCACCTTCGTACCAGACTTTACCAAAGAATGCGTCCCAGCCGGCCTCAGGGTGATGATCGACGAGCGACCAGCGTTGTAAATTTCCCTGACCATCAACCACTGACAGCATGTCGTGATTGCGTGATAAGAATGCCTGACGGAAGCCATTGACGGCGGGTCCTTCCCAGCGCTGCGAACCGGTGGTGAGGTGTCGCAACTCCAAACTCTTATCGGTAACAAGGAGGTAAGATTTGTTGACTGTGGCTGCGGCAAATCCAAGCGCAGCACCGGCTAAAGGTTGTCCGTCGCGAATGTGGCCCCATCGACGGAGCATGCGCCCATCGGGCTGCTTCTGTGGGTAGAGCGACCAAACATGCTCCGTACCTTGATTGGATCCAAAGACGGCAGTGACATCGCCCGAGATTAAACCTGCGCTCGTAATTTTAGCACCGGGCAAATCTACGAGAGGACGGAACGATTGTATTTTCTTAAAACCATCACCGGCATCGGAGAAGACGACGACCTCACTGGTCTTGGAAATCGCCAAAACCATGTCGGCTGTATTCGCAACCAACTCGCTATCAATCGCAAGATCACCACTGGCCAGGGTGAAAGGCTCACCGGGTGTATTGCGCACCTTACCGCCTAAGCCTTTGCGCTCAGTGACGCGTACGCCAATGAGTCGAGCGACACCAGCTTCGGTCTGCCGCACCATATAGAGACGCGAACCCGAGGCACGTACCACCCAGACAGATTCGACCGGGGAAGCTTTGCCGACGGCCTGTATGCCGAGTAAAGATGGATCAGCTTCGACCGTACGCTTATTCGCGCTATCAAATTTTGTGCGGTAACCCAGGCGCACTTCGGCGACGGAGCCATCCGACAATCCCAGGGTAATGATGCCCGCGCGGTCATCGCGACGGGATGCCGTCACTTTACGTCCACCAAGATCCGCCTTCCATGTCTTCGTCAATTTTCCGTCGACTTGGTAGAAATTCAAGGTGCCGTCTGGCAGGCACACGTGGGGCAATTCACCATATTCATCGACACCCACCAATGAACCTACGGGTGCCGCCAAATGTACCGGCGGCAATGGGTTAACTTTCGCGGACGAGAAAAGCGGCAAGACAACCGCCACTAAGAATACCAACATACCGAGCACTGCGAGGATGACAGAAATTCCCCCGACGTGGATGAGACGTCCCATCCAGCGATCGGCCGAAAGCGTCCGTGCGCTTACGGCAAACCGTTGAGTCGGTGCGGATGTGTCAGAAGTGTCCACTGTGTGTCTTTTAAGTGTCGAAGTTTGTAAAAAGGGACAGCGGGCGTTAGCCCGCTGGAGTCGCTAACCCGTCATCGCTTTTCCTTCTTTAGGCCGACCCCGAAGGGCGTGGCGAGGAATTACGATGAGGGTAGAGCGACAAAGCTTATTCAGCTGAGTAGTACTTCAGTGCGCTGCGACCTTCATCTGCAACTGATGCAGGCAATGGGTAGTAGCCATCTTTAATCGTGATCTCTTGACCTTGTTTCGAGAGCACGAAGGTGATGAACTCCTGCGTCAACTTATCCATGTCCTTGTTAGGGGACTTGTTAACGTAGACGTAGAGGAAGCGCGCGAGCGGGTAGCTGCCGTTTTCGCAATTAGCCTGGGTAGGCTCGACGAAAGCTTGGCCATTTTTCTCGGAGAGAGGCAAAGGACGCACACCGGAGGTGCGGTAACCGATACCCGAGTAACCGATAGCTGAGAGATCGGAAGCGATACCTTGGACGACCGAGGACGAACCAGGCTGCTCTTTGACGGATGACTTGAAGTCACCTTTCGCCAAAGCGCTTTCCTTGAAGAAGCCGTAGGTGCCCGAAGCTGAGTTACGACCGAAGAGCGAAATCGACTTACCGGACCACTCGCCCTTTAGGCCAGCTTGACCCCAAGTCGAAGCATCTTGTCCACCGCGCTTGTAGGTCGAAGAGAAAATCGCGTCGACTTGTTCCAAGGAAAGACCTGAGACAGGATTGTCCTTGTGCACGAAGACCGCGAGTGCGTCCACGGCGACGGCAATCTTGGAAGGCTTGTAGCCGTAGCGACCTTCAAAGGCAGCGAGTTCGGATGGCTTCATTTCGCGGCTCATTGGACCGAGCTGTGCTGCGCCGGTCGAGAGTGCGGGTGGAGCAGTGCTCGATCCTTTACCTTCCACTTGCACATTCACGTTAGGGTAAAACGTTTTAAAACCTTCGCTCCAGAAAGTCATCAAGTTGTTCAGTGTATCTGAACCAACGGAATTCAAGTTACCCGAGACGCCTGAAGTCACAGCGTAAGCGGGAAGCTTGGGGTCGATGACTGGCGACGTTGCAGCTGCAGGAGCTTGCTGCGCCATAAGCGGAGCGGCCGTGAAGGACGCGAGTGCGAGGGACTTGAATAGGGTGTTCATGGTTGGTGTACATGGGCATCTTCGCATGCCTATGTTACAGAATGATGACGAAAGAGGGACAATTGCAGGAAGTTAGCCGAAATATCTCCTTCTTTTGCCTTTAGCCCTAGGCCCTTCCTGCCTTACCTATCACCCCTCTTTAAATCGTATGCATCTGAAAATCGCTGTTTTACCGGGTGACTATATCGGACCTGAAGTCATGTCGGCCGCCCTACCCGTCCTCGAAGCCGTGCTCAAAAAAGGCGGCCACACCGTCGAACACTCCACCCATCCCGTGGGCGGTGCCGGGATTGATACCCACGGTAAAGCACTGCCCGACAGCACTTTGGCAGCCTGCCAAGCAGCCGACGCCATCCTCTTTGGATCTGTCGGCGGACCGAAGTGGGAAAAACTTCCCCCAAAAGAACAACCCGAACGCGCCTCTCTCTTACCACTGCGCAGCCACTTCCGACTCTTTGCCAACGTCCGCCCAGGCCTTCTCCCGAAAGCACTCCTGGACACCTCCCCTCTCCGTGCCGACCGCATCGCCGGTGGCATCGACATGGTTTGTATCCGCGAACTCACCGGTGGCCTCTATTTCGGCGCGAAATCCACCAAGGAACTTGCCGGCGGTGATATCGAAGCGATCGACACCATGGTCTACCGCCAATCAGAAATTGAGCGCATCACGGATGTCGCCATCGCCACCGCACGGGCGCGTCGCAAACACATCACCCTCGTCGACAAAGCCAACGTCCTCGAAACCTCCGTGCTCTGGCGCAAAGTTGTCGCTGCCCGCATCGCCGCAACCGCACCCGATATCACCCTCGCCTTCCTCTACATCGACAATGCCGCGATGCAGCTAATCCTTCGTCCGGGACAGTTCGACGTCGTTCTCACCGAAAATATGTTCGGCGAT
>CAJBPJ010000185.1 GCA_903957465.1 uncultured Opitutia bacterium | reverse complement strand
TTGATTGCCGTCGGCAAAGGCGGCTTCTCAGGTGCCGGATTCGGGGAAGGCTCCCAAGCCCGCTTAGGGTATCTTCCAGAGGCTGCTGCCCATAATGACTTTGTTTTCTCCGGTTATGCCGAAGAGCAAGGCTTTGTCGGCTCAATCGTTTTAGTCGCACTTTACGGTCTTCTACTTTGGCGCATCTTGCGCACCGCGCTGCGCGTGGTTGATCGTTTTGGAGCTTACCTTGCAGTCGGCGTTGCTGCGATCCTTGGTGCCCATATCTTTGTTAATATTGGTATGAATCTTAATCTTATGCCGGTTACCGGCGTGCCCCTCCCTCTCCTTAGTTATGGGGGCTCCTTCATCCTCAGCTGTTTCTTGCTCCTTGGATTGGTCCAGAGCGTTCACCGGCATACAGCCGGCGGCGAGGGTGGGGGGCTTCCAGCCACGGCCTAACGGCCACCCACCCAAACATGAACGAACAAGAGCCTGATTCACACGAACACGATCACGACCACGACGACTTGCACGAGGCTGCGCCTCCTTCAGGCGTTGACTCGAATAAGTTAGCTGCGGAAGCAGCTGGCCGTCGCAAGGAGCTCCCACTCCTGCAACGCATCGTTAAGCACTTCTCCAAAGATCGCGAAATTTACCGCGAGCTAGTTATTAATAGTGAGACGCTTGAAAAGCGCGTCGCCCTCTTAAATAACGGCGTACTGGAACGTTTCGAACTCGAGCATCGCAACGAGAATCGAATGGTCGGTGCGGTCTTTAAGGGTCGCGTCCAAAATCTCGAAGCTGGCTTGAAGGCTGCCTTCGTTGATATTGATCAACCCAAGAACGCATTCTTGCACTACTGGGACATGTTGCCTGCAGCGAACGACTCACAAGTGGAGTTTATTCGCGACAATGAGTCGGCTGAGCAGAAGCAGCGCAAAGCTCGCCACCAGGCGAAGGATATCCCGCAGCTCTTCCCCGTTGGCTCGGAAATTGTTATCCAGGTTGTTAAGGATCAAATTGGTACCAAAGGACCTCGTTGCACGACCAATATTTCCCTGGCGGGACGCTTCCTTGTTTTAATGCCGTTTAGTGGTGCATGCGGCGTTTCGCGTAAGATTGAAGACCCGCGCGAGCGTGACCGCCTGAAGGACATCCTGCGCAATCTCACGATTCCCGAAGGTATGGGTGTTATTATCCGTACAGCGGGCGAAGGGAAGCAGGCGCGATGGTTCGTGCGCGACTTGCACGTACTCTTACGTCGCTGGCAGGCTATTGTTGAAAAAATCAATGCCCCAAGCCCACGCCCTATTCTGCTTTATCAAGAGCCTGGTTTGATCGAGCGCACCGTCCGAGATTTCTTAACGGAAGAGGTAGACCGCATCCTCGTCGATAACCCTGCAGACTTTGCTTCCGTCCAAGAAGCGGTTGCGGAAATTTCGCCGCGGTCACGTTCGCGGGTGGCGCTTTACGAAGACCCTATTCCAGTTTTTGAGCGCTACAACATTGAGCGCCAGATCGAGCAATTGATGTCTCGCCGAGTACCTTTGCCAAGTGGCGGCGAAATCGTCATCGACGAGACAGAGGCCTTAACCTCTATCGACGTTAATACAGGCGGCCATCGCGGTGCTGCGAAGGATGGTAAGGATTACATCGTTCACGCCAACCTTGAGGCTGTTAGTGAAGCGGCACGGCAGATTCGCCTGCGCAACTTAGGCGGACTTATCATGATCGACACTATCGACATGAAGAATCCCAAGGATCGTAAAAAGGTCTTTGACCGCATGTGCGATGAAATGTCGATTGACCGGGCGAAGCACCAGATTCTGCCGATTTCACAGTTAGGTGTGCTCCAGATGACGCGTCAGCGCCACACGGAGTCCGCGACGACGACCTTGTATACTCGCTGTCCGTATTGCACGGGCACAGGCAAAGTAAAGAACCCGCGCACTGTCTCGGTGGAGATCCAGCGTCGTCTGCTCAGCGTTATTCGTAAGCTGCGCGAGACCTATGGCCCGGATCGTGAACTGGAGATTAACATCGTCCTTCATCCACTTAACCTTGATCGCATCGTTACCGAAGACCGGGACTTCTTCCGAGACATGATGAAGTCCTGTAAGGTGAAGCTCGGGACAAAGGCTGACGGCACGTACCACGTCGAAGCATTCAAGTTGCTCGATAGTGCCGGCAAGGAGTTGCGGTGAAGCGTCGACTAAAGGCTAAGGTCTAAAGTCTGGTGCCAATAAAGAGGGGCTGCGAAAGCAGCCCCTTTCATTGGCGTGCGCGTGGCCCTCAGGCTTTGGGTTTTAGTCTGCCGCTTAGCAGCCTTAGTCCATTCAGACAGACAATAACTGTACTACCTTCGTGGGCGATAACGCCTGCATAGAGAGGGATGCCTTTGCCGACTGTGAGCAGAGCCATGATGGCGACAGTGCCCATCGAGATAATTAAGTTTTGGCGAATAATTGCCCGCGTGCGCTGGCTGAGGTCGAAGGCTTCGAGTAGTTTGTCGAGGCGATCGTCGACTAGAAGGATGTCACTGGATTCCTTGGCAGCATCACTGCCGCGGCCAGCCATCGCGACGGAAACGTCTGCGGCGGCTAAAGAAGGGGCATCGTTGATTCCATCACCCACCATCGCCACAACTTTGCCTTGCGAGGAGAAGGCGCGAACGCGTTCAACTTTATCCCAGGGTTTGAGTCCAGAGGCGACTTCAGGGATGCCTATTTCTGTGGCAGCTTTGGCGGCAGCGCCTGATTTGTCACCGGTGAGCATGACGCAGTGAACGCCTCGTGCGGCAAGACCGGCGAGTACAGGGCGGCTCTCTGTTCGTACCTCGTCGCGGAGGTGTACATGTAGGTGGATGGATCCATCGGAAACCCATACTTCGCTGCCGAGCCCTTCTTCGGCCGTTATCTTCAGCTCAGGTGAGCCCACAAAGGTACGTTTACCCATTCGCCAGAGTCGGCCGTCGACATTTCCTTGTACGCCTTCACCCGTGACGCTCGCAAAGTCTTCAGGCACGACGGGATCGATGCCTTGGGCTTTGCACCAAAGTGATACAGATCGTGAAAGAGGGTGGGCGGAGGCTGTGGCGAGGGCCGCTAAAGCTTTAAGCGCAGTCGGCTCACTCGTCGCAGGGTGGCAGGTATGACTGGTAACTGTTGGTTCACCACGTGTGAGTGTGCCGGTCTTGTCGAAGCACATGACGCGGACATCAGCCAGTCGCTCAACGGCTGCGCCTCCGCGAAACAGAATACCGCGGCGAGCTCCCGCCGCGATGGCGGCCAATACCGCCGAAGGAATTGAGAGAACGAGCGCGCACGGACTCGCCACGACTAACAAAGTCATGGCTCTATAGAGGGCACCCTTTTCAGGCGTATCGGCTAATGTAACTCCTACACCCGCAATGAAGACCAGGTAGAGGAAGAAGATTGTCGCAGCACCGATGACGCTGGCGGCATAGATGCCACCCCATTTGTCGATGAGTCGTTGTGAGGGTGCTTTTCGCGACTGGGCTTCGCGGATGAGACTGAGGATGCGCTGAACGGAACTTTGCGCTTCTGCACGAATCACACGCCCGATAACCCGGCCTGAACCGTTGAGCGTGCCTGCGAGCAACTCGCTTCCTCTGCGTTTCGGTACCGCAACGGATTCACCTGTTAAGGTGGATTCGTCCATCTCGGTGACACCTTCAATAAGCTCGGCGTCACACGGTACACGGTCACCCGGAAGCAGAAGGATGCGATTCCCCGGCTTTAAGTCGGCAACAGGGATCAGTTTGCCATCCTCCATCCGTGCATGGGTCGGCGCACCTGCCATAAGGGCATCCACGGCTCTGCGTGTGCGGTCGAGTGCGTAGTGTTCCATCGCGCCTGCCGCTGAAAAAAGGAAGAGTAGGAGCACGCCTTCTTCCCATTCGCCCATGATCCATGCACCCAATGCGGCGAGTAGCATGAGTAAGTGTACGTCAATGCGTCGATGGTAGCGAATAGAGTGCCAACCTTCTTCCGCAGCCTCCCATCCGCCTGCAAGCGAAGCGCCACCCGCTAGTAGATAGACATAAATATCGTCTACGTTGCCGTGGAGATGCTTGAGGATCACTGCGCTGATGCCGAGTACGGCGCAAATCGCTGACTGTATGGCAAGTGGACGCCAGCCATGGTCATGTTCGGCGTCGTGCGAGTGGTCGTGCGGCATTTCTAAACCTTAACGACAACTTTTTGAGTGGTCAATGACGCGATATGTAATTGATAACAGGATACACATTACGCACGCGAGAAGAGAAATTTTCCTCTCCGTGCGTCACTTTTTACGACCGTGATAAATATGAAAAAGACGCTTGCGTGATTCACTTCGAGTGCTACATTCATCCGTGAAGCAAGCAGCAGTGACTAACAAAACCGAAAATATTTCAGGCGAAAGCCTCTTAACGGTTTCACTGCCAGCTGATCTCCATGCAAACGTCGTCGCCTTCCAGGAAAAGTCTGGAATGCCGACTTTGAGCCAGGCGATTCGTCACGCACTCGACCGTTTTGACACGGTGCGTACGAACGTTGAACGCTCGCCGTCGTTGCAAGTGTCTTTCCGAGTCCCCTCGGAGCTCCGGACCCGTATATCCCGTCAAGCGCGTAGCGCACGGGTGAGTCTAGGGCGAATTGTGAGGGTAGCGCTGTCTGCGTTGCCTTCTAACCCAACCCCGATCCCAAACAAAAACAACATCATGGCTAAAAAGAAAAAGGCTGCTAAAAAAGGCGCCGCCAAGAAGAAGACCGCTAAGAAGAAATAATTCTTCTTTAGTTGGCTCGTAAGAGCTGGCTAGCGATCTCTCCCGGCTCACGCCGGTTCAAGGATTTCCCAAGGGAAATCCTTTTCTTTTTCCCTAATTTGCCACCTGACGGTCCATGGGGACGGTTTTCCCTTGAAGGGAGGGCTTAGTCCGATTGCCATCCACTCCCCATGAGCACCGGACAGACCATTACTATTCAGGCAGGCAAATTGAGCGTTCCTGATCATCCCATTGTACCTTTCATCGAAGGTGACGGCACAGGCCCCGATATCTGGCGGGCATCCGTCCGCGTTATCGATGCGGCGGTGAAGAAAGCTTATGCGGGCAAACGCCAGATTGTTTGGAAAGAAGTCCTGGCTGGTGAAAAAGCATTTAAGGCGACGCAGAATTGGCTACCCGAAGAAACCCTGACGGCCTTCAAGCAATACTTGGTTGGCATTAAGGGTCCATTGACGACGCCTACCGGTGGTGGCATCCGTTCGCTCAATGTAGCGCTTCGTCAGCAACTCGACCTCTATGTCTGTCTGCGTCCGGTGCAGTGGTTCACGGGCGTTCCTTCCCCGGTTAAGCATCCTGAGAAAGTCGACATGGTTATCTTCCGTGAGAATACCGAAGATATTTACGCCGGGGTTGATTTTGAGGCTGGTTCCGAAATCGCACTCAAGACACTCGACTTCCTAAAAACCAACTACCCCAAGGAATTCTCCAAGATCCGTTTTGGTTCGGAAGCGCCTAAGACGGTCGGTGTTGGCATTAAGCCTGTCTCTCAACCTGGTTCTGAGCGGCTCATTCGTTCGGCGATTCAGTATGCGATTACGAATAAACGCAAATCGCTGACGCTCGTCCACAAAGGTAACATTATGAAGTACACCGAAGGTGCCTTCATGAAGTGGGGCTACGAACTCGCTAAGCGCGAATTCGGTGCAGTTGAGATTGATGGCGGCCCATGGTGCAAGATTCCTGAAGGCAAGCCAGGCGCTGGACTTGTGATCAAGGACTCGATTGCTGATATCACCTTGCAGCAGGTCCTGACGCGTCCGACTGATTTCGACGTGATTGCGACTTTGAATCTGAATGGCGACTACCTCTCCGACGCCTTGGCAGCTCAGGTTGGCGGCATCGGTATCGCTCCGGGCGGAAACATCAATTACCTCACCGGTCACGCGATCTTCGAAGCAACCCACGGCACGGCGCCGAAGTATGCTGATAAAGATGTTGTGAACCCTGGCTCCGTGGTGCTCTCCGCAGAAATGATGCTTCGTTATATGGGATGGGTGGAAGCAGCTGATTTAATCCTGAAAGGTCTCAATGGCGCTATTGGCACACGCAAGGTGACTTATGACTTTGCTCGTCAGATGGAAGGTGCGACCGAAGTGAAGTGCTCGGCCTTCGCGGATGGTATTATTGCAGCAATGTAATGAGCCGTTCGACGCTACGCCTCCTCCTGCTTGCCGCGACTGCCATCACCACGGTACGGGCAGGTTGGATGGAAGAGGTAGCGCGTAACACCGACTCGACGATTGAGGTAGGGTTTGTTTCCCGGCCTTTGTTGCGTGGGCGTGCGCCTGACGTCGGCACAACCGGATTACTTTCAGCTGATGCGAATCTCAGCGTGCCCGGGGGTCTTGGACTTAACCTTAGTTTGCATGCGGACGTGATGCGTTCGCTTGATGCATCACCTCGGCTCGATCAACGTTATGTCAGTCTTGAGATTCAACGTCATGGCGAATCGGGTTATGTCGGCGTCGGGTTTGGCCTGGTTCAACAACTCGGCATCAACCCCGCAACCGTTGCGTCCATCGAGCGAGAAGCAGAAGTCTCGCTTAACTACGGCCATGACTTTCTAGCCGGAAGCTTATCTTTCTTGGCGGGAGCGCGTTGGATACCTGTCCGGCAGGAACTTCATGCCGACATCGCTCTTTACTATACGAAGGCATTGAACGCCAACTGGTCGGTTAGTTTTTCGCCTACCATTGGGGTCGTCCATGCTGCTGATAACTTGGGGGGTAACGCGGGGGTGGTGGATGGCTTTAGTTATATAGGAGGAACGGTTTACCTCATGGTGGGGCTCGGAAATGCCTATACCCTTAATATACAGGGGGGTGTGCAGGTTCGATCAGAGGGGCCTAATCGCACAGCCAGCCAAGCCGGGATATCGGTCTCCCGGAGCTTTTGAGGTACTTAACCCCTATTTTCTCTGAATCGGTTGTTGACGGAGGGGTCTGAAATCTCATGTTCCGACTTTCGACTTATGAAGACCACGCTCGCCAAGAACGTGCAGGCTACTGACCGAGCCTGGGTGCTCGTAGACGCTAAGGACCAAGTCCTTGGCCGCCTCGCGGTAAAAATTGCTAACATCCTCCGTGGACGCCACAAAGTGACGTACACTGCCCACGTTGATACCGGCGACTATGTCGTCGTGATTAACGCTGACAAAGTGCGCCTTACCGGTGCGAAGGAAGACGCCAAAGAGTATATGTTCTATACAGGTTGGGTCGGCACTGCCTACCGCCGCAACGTTGCGCACATGCGCGCGCACAAGCCCGAATTTATTATCACCCATGCTGTGAAAGGCATGCTCCCCAAGAATCGTCTCGCGAATGACATGCTGCGTAAGCTTCGCGTGTTCGCGGGCGAAAAGCACACGCACGAGGCGAACAACCCTGTGCCTTTCAAGGGTTAATCTGAATTTAAGAAGATGAGCGCTGCTAAGAATCCTACTCTCACTGCTGTTGGTCGTCGTAAGACGGCTAGTGCACGCGTGCACCTTAAGCGTGGCACCGGAGAGATCACCATCAACGGCCGTCCTGCCAGCGTGCTTCTTTATACTGAAGCGCTGATCAAGGCTGCTACCACTCCTTTGCGTGTCGCTGGCCTCGAAGGTCAAGTTGACGTTCTTATCCGCGTGGCGGGTGGCGGACCTAACGGTCAAGCCGGTGCAATTTCCCATGCCCTAGCACGTGCTCTCCAGAAGCTCGATCTAGGCCTCCGTCCTACTCTTAAGAAAGCCGGCTTACTGACCCGCGATGGTCGTATGCGTGAGCGTAAGAAACCGGGCCGTCCTGGTGCGCGCAAGCGCTTCCAGTTCTCGAAGCGCTAATCCGCACGAGATACACGAAACAAGGCCCCTGTTGGGGCCTTTTTCGTATCCGTCTCCTTCATCCTTTCAACCCGTCCATCTTTTTTCCTTACTCACACCATGGGAACGTCACACATCCACGTCGGCATCATCGGCGCCTCCGGCTACACGGGGGAGGAGCTTGTGCGCCTGCTCGCTCAGCATCCAAAGGTAAAGCTTTCGGCAGTATGCTCCCGTTCCTTGGCCGGCAAAAAAGTCAGTGATGAACTTCCTCGGCTACGTGGCCTAGTCGATCCTACGCTGACCTTCACCGGATCTTCGCCCGAAGAGTGCGCCAAATCCTCCGTAGAGGTTTGGTTCTTGGCGCTGCCCCATGGTATCGCTGCTGAGTATGCTCGGCCACTGATTGCTGCCGGTAAACGTGTATTAGATCTATCCGCAGATTTTCGGCTACGGTCGCCAGAGCTTTACCAGAAGTACTACGGACAGCCACACCCTGCGCCTGAATTGATTGCTCAGTCGCGGTATGTCATTCCTGAGCTTGAGTTGAACGACGCTTGGAAGAAGGTGCCGCTGATTGCCTGTCCAGGTTGCTACCCAACAAGCATTCAACTTCCCATCACCCCTTTGCTGCGGGCTGGTTTGATTAAGCCAGAGCCTGGTCGTCTCGTCATTAACTCTCTCAGCGGCGTCTCCGGCGCGGGGAAGAAAGCTGAAGTCGCTTACCTTTTCTGTGAGCGCGATGGTTCTGCCAAGGCTTATGGACTACCGAACCATCGGCACGTCGCAGAGATTGAAGAGAATTTCGCAGCCGCTGCTGGACAGCCGGTGGTGGTGCAGTTTAATCCGCACCTTGCGCCGATGCACCGAGGTATTGCGACGACGATTACTGTGCCTGCTGTCGGCGTCACGGCTGCCCAGGTCGAAGCGGTTTGGCAGACAGTTTATAAAAAATCGCCTTTCGTACAGTTGCTCCGCTCGGGTGACTTCCCAGACACAGCGCATGTCGCTAACTCTAAC
>CAJBPJ010000184.1 GCA_903957465.1 uncultured Opitutia bacterium | reverse complement strand
GCTGCGCCTGCAACGGTCGCAATGAAGGCTTGGTTGGAGCAGATGTTGGAAGTGGCTTTATCGCGACGGATGTGTTGTTCGCGCGTGCTCATTACCATGACGAGACATTCGCGTCCTGCGCTGTCCTTGGCTTTGCCGACAAAGCGACCCGGTGTGGCACGGACATCGTTGCGTGTTGAATCGGTGTAGCGAACAGCAAAGAGACCTAGGCCAGGTCCGCCAAAGTTAGCACCGATGGCGAGGTGCTGGGCTTCACCGCAAATAATGTCCGCGCCTTTTTTGCCATAGCGGGCAGGTTGTTTGAGGCCACCCGTAGCGAGGAGCATGGGGTCGACGATGGCGATGGATTTAACGCCAAGTTCTGCGGCGACGTCCGTGAGGGCATCAACATCTTCAAGTAATCCGAGATTGTTGACCTGGGGGAAAGCAATCGCAGCTAAGCGTTTCCCTAAAGATGCCGCGGCAGTTCGAATGCCTTCGGCGCTGATGCGACCTGTCTTTGCGTCGGGTTGCACGAGGACAATGTTTACTTTGGTGTCTGCGGCGTGCGTACGTAGTACTTCGATGTCGCTCGGGAAAATATTGGCAGCCACCAATACGCTGTCGGCTTCGTCTACGAGTCGTAAAGCGCAACAAATGGCTTCGTAGAGGGCGGTGGAACGATCGTAGAGCGAAGAGTTAATTGCTTCGAAGCCCGTCAATTGACTCATCACGCACTGATAAATCCAATGTGTGGCTAGTGTGCCCTGTGACCGTTCGGGCTGATAGGGTGTGTAAGAAGTGGTGAGGTTGCGAATGCCACAAACGAAAGGCACAATTGACTGGGTTTTGTAAACTTGCAGTCCGTCACCCAAGAAAGGGGTTAGGTTATGGTTACGCTTGGAAAGTGTTTCCATTTTATCTGCCAACTCTTGATAGCCGACTTCCTCTGGAAGGGGTAACTCGCCTTTAAATTTCACACCCTCTTCGATGTGAGAGTACATTTCCGTGAACGATTTCGCGCCGACGGCTTTGAGCATCTCTTGGATATCGCTCTCGGAGGCGGGAATGTAGTGCCGAGCGAGCTCGCGGTTAATCTTGGCGGGGTCGTAAGGGAGCTTGGCCATGGTTATGGATACATTTGTGAAGGCTACCCGGTCCCTCGCAACCGTCACCCCTTTGTTTGTAGGGGGTATTAGAGGAATTAAGGGTGGGGGGTAGGGGGGCTTAAAGGTGGAAATGGGCACTCGGCCCCCAATCCCTGGTCCAGCGTTGCTGAAAGCATCGCAACGTCGGCCTGCCCCCTGTCAGTAATCAGGCTTAGTCTAGGGTTTATTGCGGGCTTCACGCTTCCCATCAGGACTGCGACCTGCTTGGTTCAGCCAATGAATCGGCAAGAGCGAGCTGACTTCGTCGCCCGGGAGCTCGAGCGACTTTATCCCGAGACGCCCATTCCGCTGGATCACACCGATGCTTTCACCCTGCTTGTCGCCGTCGTACTCTCCGCACAATGCACAGACCGTAAGGTTAACGAGATTACACCCGCTCTCTTTGCGGTAGGCGGTGACCCTGCGCGAATGGCTGCGCTCGGCGTTCCGCGTGTTCACCAACTTATCCGTCAACTGGGTCTGGCCCCGCAAAAATCCAAAGCACTCGTTGGTCTATCTCGCATGCTTCTCGATCTGCATGGCGGCGAAGTGCCGAGAACATTTGAGGCATTAGAGGCGCTACCCGGGGTTGGTCACAAGACGGCCTCCGTTGTGATGGCTCAAGTCTTCGGTGTACCGGCATTTCCGGTCGACACGCATATCCATCGGCTGTCTAAGCGTTGGCGTTTGAGCCCAGGTAAATCGGTTGAGCAGGTTGAGCGCGACCTTAAGCGCGTATTCCCCGAGTCATCGTGGAATAAGTTACACCTGCGCATCATATACTATGGACGCGAGCATTGCACTGCGCGCGGCTGCGATGGGAAGACTTGCGGGATTTGCCGTAAGCTCAGCGTACGAGCGCTTCGTGGAGCCGTCTAAACTCCTCGGTCCACTGAGCGGGCTGATGGGTCGTACCGTCCATACGGCAGATGGTACGTGAGCCGCGACAATGTAGTGTCGCGCCATCGACTGAACGAAACTCGAAGTCGACGGTGAGGCCAGCGGCGCGGACTTTGGTGACGCGCATAATGACATCGACCTCGCACTCTGGGCGGATGGGGGCGAGGTAGTGTAGTTCGAGATCTCGGACGACCACGTAAACGTCAGGTGCGACTTGCGGATCAATCGTGTCGACACCCATGATCTCCACAAAGAAAGTTTTCTGCGCACGCTCGAGCAGTAAAACATAGTGGGAGTGATGGAGGATGCCCAAGCCATCCGTCTGATCGAACCAAGTTTTGGTCCGGGAGACAAAAGATCCGTTAGGGAGCAGGGGCATGGGGGCATTAGAGCCCAAAGCCGACAGCGCGGAAGGCAAAAAGGATGGCAGAGGGGTTGATTGAACCAAAACCAGTCTTACCTGTCAGATAAAGCAGCTTATGGCTTTCAAACCCAACGTCATAGGGCGACGTCACTTCTTGTGGCAGACTAAAATTGCTCTGCTTGGCGGCGTACTCTTTTCAGGGTGTAGCGGTGCCGAAAAACGTAGCGTCTACCTTCTTGAGGCGGAGAACTTTGACGACCTTGGCGGCTGGGAGCTGGACCATCAGTCCATCGGCCAAATGGGATCTCCCTATCTCATTGCACACGGTTTAGGCATTCCTGTTCGTGATGCGGTAACACGTCTGCGTGTGGATGCACCTGGCCGATATCGTGCATGGGTGCGCACGCGTGACTGGGTCGCGCCATGGAAAGCACCCGGAGCCCCGGGCAAATTTCAGGTGCGCGTTAACGGTGCACCCCTTGAGCCGACTTTCGGCACTGATGGTGCAGATTGGCACTGGCAGGACGGTGGTATGGTGGAACTGCGCGAACAAAACTTCGTTGCACTTCATGATCTCACCGGGTTTGAGGGTCGATGTGATGCGGTTGTTTTTTCTAAAGATCCAGAGTTTCGTCCGCCCAATGAATCGACGGCGCTTGCAGCGTGGCGGCGCGAAGTTCTCGGTCTTGCTCCAGCAGTCGATGTTGAGGGCGACTTTGACCTTGTCGTGATTGGCGGCGGTATTGCCGGCACAACCGCCGCAGTGTCTGCTGCGCGACAAGGTTTGCAGGTCGCTTTACTCCAAGACCGCCCAGTGTTAGGCGGCAACGGTAGTTCTGAGGTGCGTGTTTGGCCTGAGGGACACACGCGCCAAGCACCACATCCGCAAGTGGGTGAGATTGTTGATGAACTGCTTGCGCCGCGCGCGCCAGGTGCCGCCAACGCAAAGGCAGCAACGTATTTCGGGGACCAACGCAAACTAGATGTCGTTGCGCGCGAACCACGTCTTAACCTTCTTCTCCTGCAGCATGTACTTGGTGTCGAGATGCACGAGGGGCGCATCGCCGCAGTCGTTGCTCAGCACATGCGTAGTGGTGTGCGCATTCGCGTGCGCGGTCGATTCTTTGCAGATTGTACAGGTGACGCCACGGTTGGCTTCCTTGCGGGTGCTGACCATGAGACGCAGGGCGCGCAGGGTCTCGGTAGCAGTAATCTCTGGAGCGTACTTGATGTCGCAGATCGTAAGGCGGTACTTGAGTGTGAGTGTAAGGATAAGGATGACCTCGCACTCGCTCTTGAAGCTGGCAAAGTGACCGCTCCTTTTCCGCGCTGCCCTTGGGCGTTGGATTTAAGCAACAAACCATTCCCAGGTCGCAAGGGCTACCGAGGTCAGTGGAAAGGCCAAGGCTTGGCGAATCTCGGTGATTGGTTTTGGGAGAGTGGATTTAATCGCGACCCAATCACGGAGATTGAGCGTATCCGTGACACAAACTTCCGCGCAATGTATGGCGCATGGGACGCGCTTAAGAATGTTGATGGACTTTACCCGAACCATCGTCTCGGGTGGGCTGCCTTTATTGCTGGGAAGCGCGAGTCTCGCCGCCTGATGGGCGATGTTTTGCTTGATGCGACACACTTCACCTCCGGCAAGGTTTGGGAAGATGGCTGTTTTCCTTGTTCGTGGCACATTGATCTTCACGCGCCCGATCCAGCTTTCGACAATGGTGAGGAAGCTTTCATCTCGCGCGCTACTGAAGGCAAAGATTACACCTACAAAGGACCTTACTGGGCACCGTACCGTGCGCTTTACAGCCGCAACATCTCCAATCTTCTCATGGCAGGGCGCGATATCAGTGTCACGAAAGAGGGCATTGGTCCGACGCGCGTTATGCGAACCACGGGTATGATGGGCGAGGTCGTAGGCAAAGCTGCCTGGATTTGTGTTCGCCATAAAACCAACCCTCGCGGTGTTTATCAAAACCACCTTCAATTATTACGCTCGTTGCTTAATACTCCCGGAAAAGCTCGGCGGGCATCGATTGACGGCGAACTCGCCTAACTATCAAGCGTGCTTACTCAGAGCGTAATTGAGCAGCTAGACGGTCGAGTGCTTCCCATGTGTCGTGAGCGGGTCGCAATTGTAAATCGCGGCGTGCGGCAGAAACATTGAACCAGTGATCTTTGGCGAGTTCAGTTGCGACGAAGCGTGTCATTGGCGGTTCGCCGCCGAGTCGTAATGTCGCCCAGGCAGCTTCAAGTGTAGCACCCATGGCGTAAGCGACAGGCAGCGGGATGCGACGTGTCACTGGCTTGATGCCCGCACCTTTGAGTAAGCGATTCACAAACTCCCACAGTCGGACCGGTTTGCCTTGCGAGAGAAAGTAGGCCTGTCCGTTGGCCCGGCCTGCCACGAGT
>CAJBPJ010000183.1 GCA_903957465.1 uncultured Opitutia bacterium | reverse complement strand
TTGCCATCCACAAAGCAACCAAAGACAGTTTGGTGGAAGAAGTTCGCTTACTGCCTACAAAACTTACTCGGAGAAGAAACCGAGGAAGGCTTTGTGATTACGCATTCCGCCTTAGAATCAGCACTGGAGTGCAACTCGGATGAATACAGCGATGTGATCATCAAAATTCTCGAACTGTCCGAGATTCGTCGGTGTATCAATCAATCCGATTCCGATAGTTACTTTAGCAAAGAGCGCATTGAGCAATACCTCCAAAAGCACCCTAACCCGAAAATCATCATCCACCGTGGAAGAAAAGTTACTTTGCCCTATCAGCTCATTGTTCAATCAAGTGCCGTCACTACTTTGTATATTCACTACACATGGGATAATCGAACAAGCCGACACATCATTGGCTGGGTCGATCAATCGACTGTATGTTAAATACGGCCAGTGACGTGCTAGGCAAACAGACCTCTGTCGCGGACAAAATCATCGACCAGTCCTGGGCTGGCCATGCCTTCTATTAGGTAAAAATCGGTAAGTGCGATTTCGCCTGTGCGGATTTTCGCAATGAAATCTGCTTCACAATACTGTCCGACGATTTCACCCGACAGCTTAAAAACCTGATAGGTCTTTTCCATTAAACACGATTCATAGCCTTGGACCTCTGGAAGCCAAGCCATGCCTTACAAAGACTCCTTGGCCAATCTTTCCTCTTTCGCTTAACCGCAGCTGCGGTTAGAACACTGACATGCGTATTACAGGTATCCTTGGTTTTATTCTACTTTCCACAGGGATGGCTCTAGCGATTGATCGACTGGAAGTGCCCTCCGTCACTTTAGTAGCTTCATACAACGGCCCTGCAAAACTGACCGTAAACGCCAAGACGTATAGTGTACCGGCAGCGGATGTAGCCGCCTTGCGCAGTAAATTCAGCGCGTTGCGCGTTGAACGTATGCGTCAGGAGTACTCGAACTTGTTGGACCTTGAGTCACAGGCCACACGCAGCGGTAATGACTCCAAGACAACTGAGCGAATCGTGGAGCGCGAACGCAACAGCGTCAGCGACAAGGAGCGCCAGATTAAGTCTTTAGAGAAAAAACAGGAGGAGATTCAACAGGACATCAAAGACTACCTAGACCGCAATATTGGCAGTCCGGATAATTTAACCTCACAGTTAAAAACAGTTATCTCCTCGCTTGCCTCCGAACGCAAAGAACTGGACCGACTTCGGGTAAAACTCGCAGAAGTCGAAAAACATAAGCGCGTAGTCGAAACGAAGGAGAACAGTTCCGTGACAGAGGCGGCTAAACTCCGCAAAGACCTTACCGAGCGCGTCAAAGAGCTCAACGTGCTGCTCAAGCCTTACGTCGGGTAAGCCCTAGCCCCTCTTCGCCGCGTCGATTATAACGAGAAGCGCTTTTTGACTTCTTTGGCCAGGGCTTCGTAGGCAGCAGCCCCTGGCGAATGGATATCATAATCAAAAATGGTCTTTCCATGACTCGGGGCTTCCGAGAGACGAATCGACCTCGGGATATAGCTTGCGAGTACGAGTGCAGGAAAATGCTTCTTCACTTCTTCGACGACTTGCCGTGAAAGATTCGTCCGAACGTCATACATCGTCATAATAATTCCACCAATTGTTAGCGCCGACGTCGCTTGTGCGTCTTTAAGTTGATCAACCACGCCGAGGATTTGTCCGAGACCCTCCATCGCCAAATACTCCGTCTGCAAGGCCACGAGTAAGTGGTCGGAGGCTGCTAAGGCGCTCATCGAAAGGACGCCGAGTGCAGGAGGGCAATCAATGATGATCGCTTGGTATTTTCCCGAATCGATAATGGGCTTCAGCGCTGTGCGCAGCTTGCCAAGAAAACCTTCGGCCTGGGCGAGTTCAGACTCAATCGCCGCGAGGTCTATTTCAGATGGGATAATATCAAGGTGCTTCGTGCTCGTGTTGACGATTTGGTCAACCGCCGAGCCTTCGCCATGCAACACGCGGTAAAGGGATCCGCCGGTACGTTTCTCAATACCAAGAGCACTGGTGGCATTTGCCTGTGCATCTAAATCAATAATTAGGGTCGACACTCCCAGACGGGCAAGACCTGCACCAAGATTAACCGTGGTAGTGGTCTTGCCGACGCCACCCTTCTGGTTGGCTATGGAGAAAACTTTGGTCACGTAAATTAGGCGTCAACGATGGGGCGTTCGACTTCGGTGGCTTGCTCATAATCAACGCCCGCGAGGCCAAAGCCAAAGTTCTTAAGGAAGTCCGACTGGTAACCCGCAAAGTCGCCATACGTATCGAGCGTCTCGGTGGTAACCTTTGGCCAGACATCAAAGACTGCTTTTTGAATTTCAGGCTTCATCTCGAGGTCATCCAACCGCACGCGGCCGGCATCATCGAACTCGAGCGCATTACCGTTATACATCTGCTTTTCGAAAAGTCGCTGGATCTGTTCGATGCAGCCTTCATGAGTGCCCGCAGGCTTCATCACCTTGAATAACAGTGAGACGTAAAGAGGGACCACAGGAATAGCCGAGGACGCCTGCGTGACCACAGCCTTATTGACTGAGACAAAGGCCCGCCCGCGATGCATCTTCAAGATCGCATCAATGCGCTGACCCGCTTGCTCGAGGTTCTCCTTCGCTTTGCCAATCGTACCGTCTTTATAGATAGGCCAAGTGACCTGAGGTCCGATGTATGAATAAGCGACAGTTTGTGCGCCTTCAGAAAGCACGCCGGCCGAATCAAGAGCCTCCATCCAAAGCTCCCAGTCTTCACCACCCATTACCTTCACAGTATTATGGACATCCTCAGGGGTGGCTGCTTCGAGCGTGACATCATTCACCACCTTGCGGTCGGTATCTAAATTCTTGGCATGGAAAGATTGTCCAACCGGCTTGAGCACAGACTTATGTGTCTCGCCAGTCTTGGGATCCGTACGCCGAGGTGAAGCGAGCGAGTAAACGATTAAATCAACTTTGCCGTTCGGCATCTTAGCCTTAATCGCCTCAATCACTTGGGACTTAAGTTCGGGCGAGAAAGCATCGCCATTAATAGATACGGCCTTGAGCTTAGCTTTGCGCGCCTCTTCGTGGAAGGCGACGGTGTTGTACCAGCCAGGACTTGCTGGCTTATCACCTTCCGCCGGACGTTCAAAAAAGATACCAAGGGTTGCCGCGCCTGAACCAAAGGCGGCTGCAATACGCGACGAGAGACCGTAACCCGTAGATGCACCAATGACTAAGACGGACTTGGGACCGCCTTGAAGAGGCTTCCGGGATTTCACATGGGCGATCTGTTCGCGTATATGCGCTGCACAGCCCTCTGGGTGTGCCGTGAGACAATAAAACCACGGACGCGGGGCTTAAGGACGACCTGTGACATAAATAGACTTAAGGGTTAAAGTGAGGTGGGCGAAAGGAGAAAAGGAGCTGCAAAAGGAATCACACAAACCAGCGCCATATCGCGTCGCCATAGAGCGTCCACAAGACACAGCTCCAAACGCAGACGGCATTCACAATTGCAAGAAACACCGCTGCCGAACCCATATCCTTCGCACGCTTGGCTAGAGGATGGCGATCCAGCGAGATGTGGTCCGTATTCGCTTCAATCGAGGAATTCAGCAGTTCGACAATGAGGATGAGTAATAAAGAGCCAAAGAGAAGCGCCCGAATCCATGCCGAAAAATCAGGCAGCACCCAGGCAGCGATGGCAAAAGGGGCAACGGCGAAGACTTCTTGCCTGAACGCATGCTCGTGTTTGTAGGCCGCCTTAAGGCCTTCGACGGTGTAACCCATCGCGCGCGAGATGCGCTGCAAGCCACCTTTGGATTTCATCTGCTCTCCGTATGATTGATTCACCCCGCAGAGTTAAATCACCTACAGACGAGAAGAAAGACGAAAGAATCGTTCGTTGCGGCTAAATGACCTAGCAACGGGGTAAAGCGCGAATAAGTGCATCCAAACCCGCGCCAAAGTCTTTCGGATCAGCCAAGAGGCTAAGTACGATACAGTTCTCGCTGGCAAAATCATAGTAGTGCCCAGGGTGTACACACGCGCCTTCTTCGAGGGCTTGGAGTGCGAAGCTTAGCTCATCAACGCCAGCCGGCAAACGTACCACGACACTCCACCCTGCTTGACGTGGAAGTAATTCGCAGCCGACAAGCCGAACAAGTGCCGCCCGTAACGTCGCCTCGTTGGCATCAAGCCGCGCACGCACAGCGGCACGGTAGGCGGGCGCCTCTTTCAGTAAAAATGGTAGTGCCACTTGCGCTGGAGCATTCACCGAAAGAAACGCATCCGCATGATGTTCGAGTTGAGGCAAAATCATTTGCAGCCACTCGGAGGACCCTGTGAGCACAGACCAGCCAACTTTAAGCTGAGGGGTAAGTGTTACTTTCGAAAGCCCCGAGAGAACAATCAGCGGGTCTAGATTTTTGTGCGCTAAGACTGACGACGGTGCCGCGAATGCAGCAGCGGGATAATCCAAGAAAACTTCGTCAACCATCAGCACACAGCTGGGAGCAGCTTTTTGTTGTGCATCCCGCAGAGCTTTCAAGTCAGCCACACTCAATGTATGGCCGGTGGGATTGGCGGGTGAAATTGCGAGGATTGCGCGAGTCTCAGCGTCAGGCTTTAATGATGCCGGATCTACGCGCCAAAGACCTTCCTTGAATTCACAACGGTAAGGAATGATTTTTACGCGACTTATCTCCGCAAGAATACTGATGAGTGGATAGGCGGGCTCTGGCACCAAAACATTATCCCCACTCTCACAAAGTAAGCGCAGCCACCAGGTGTAAGCTTCGCTGGTAGAGGCCGAAAGACAGATGTGCTTGGGTGATACTGTGGCGCCATGCTGGGCGTAGTATGCGGCGATTGCGGCGCGTGCCTCGATATTTCCAAAAGGATCTGGCTGGTGACGTTCACACCCTGGGCCACCGAGTGCTGCGGCAAGAGTATCGCGCGGCCAGGCAAAGCCAGCGACGTCCGGGTTGCTCACCGTTAAATCATAAACAGGGAGATTCAAAGCGCGTCGTTTTGCAGCCAACAACGTCAGCGGGTTTAACTTTGGCTCCACAGGCATCATTGATAATTATGGATAGAGGATGCTTGTTACCATGTCCGAATGCTAAAACAAAAAACCCCGGCTTTCGTCGGGGTTTTTAATCAAACAAAGTGATTGGTCTCAGCCGAATTGAACGAGGCCAGCCTTCATTGCTTTCACGGAAACCCACATACGCTTTACTTGGCCGGAAGGAAGTTTCACGCGACGGCGCTGTACGTTCGGACGGAAAACGCGCTTGGTCTGTTTGACGAGCTGGAGGCCGATGCCGCCGCTCTTCTTGGACTGACCCTTGTGAATGATGTTGCGACCCTTGACAGGGCGCTTGCCGGTGATGGCGCAGATGCGTGACATGGCTTTTTCCTTTGAGGTGAACCAAGGGTAAAAACACCCCGCTTCCCTTGTGGCAAGGGAAAAGGCTGTCTCGAGCCCAAAAGCCAGTTTCTCGAAAGTCAGCCCCTTCGCCGTGAAACCCTCTTTATGACTCATTTTGAGGCCCTACAGAGGGGTGCTTCTTCGACAAATGCTTGCCTAAGAAGCAACGCATCCCCAAGTTCAACCCTCCTTCGACCCCTCGGGTCACCCTTTTGCCATGAGAGACGACTACCTACGCGCCGCCAACAAGGTCATCACTGACCCCAATATCCTTATCAACGTTATCTCAAAACGGGTGAAGCAACTCCGTAGCGGCTCCCCTCAACTCATTGATTCCCTAGAAAAGCTCTCCCTTGAAGACATCGCCATGCGCGAAGTCATCGAAGGTAAGATCACTTACGAGATTCCCTCCGACGACGAGGTGACCAAGGCCTAAAGCCGCTCCCTGGGTCAACTGTCCTTTAAGGCAGGCGACCTGGAGTGGACGGATAAAGCAAGATGGGCGCGCGCAAAGAACAGGCGACGCCCGAAGTCAGCAACCCGAAGGCGGGACGAGACTATTTTATCGGGCCGACTTACGAGGCCGGCATCATGCTGCACGGATCCGAAGTCAAAGCGCTGCGCGCTGGCCGAGCGAATATCGCCGACAGCTTTGTACGCTTAAGCTCCAAAGGCCCCGTGCTATACCGTGCACATATCGCGGAGTGGGAATTTGCGAACAGACTTAACCACGACACCTATCGTCCACGCCCTCTTTTATTACACAAAGCGGAGATTCAGAAAATTGTGGAAGACGTTCGCTCGGGCGGGAAATCCATCATCCCACTCAAAATGTATTTTAAACACGGTTTAGCCAAGGTGCTCATCGCCGTTGGTACAGGCAAGAAACAGCATGATCGCCGCCAGGACATGAAAGAGCGCGATGACAAGCGCACCATGCAGCGTGCGTTAAAGCGCCGGCGCTAAGCGCGCGACTCCCCCTTTTGCTTTTAGCCCTTAGTCTTTAGCCCTTAGTCTCCTTAGTCTTTAGTCTCCCTACTCACTTGCTTCACCTCGTCCTTCACCGGCCAGAAATTCCCCAGAACACAGGGAATGTTGGTCGTATGTGTGCGCTCACGGGCTGTGCACTTCACCTCATCCATCCGTTGGGATTTGAGATTAATGACGCAAAGTTACGTCGCGCTGGCATGGACTACTGGCATGCGCTCGATGTTCGCCATCATGAAAACTGGGCTGCTTTCACCGCAGCCAAGGATGCACCTAAGCGCCGCTGGCTCTTAACCACCAAAGCCTCTCGCACACTTTGGGATGTAAGTTTCGAAGACGGTGACGCGCTTGTCTTTGGATCGGAGAGCTCGGGTGTTCCGATTGAGGTTCGTGAATCAATTCCCGAAGAATTTCATATCAAGATACCGCAACTTGTATCCGAAGACAAACTGCCAACTGTTATTCGCGAAGAGATGCGTGCAGCCCAAATCGGCGCACCGGGTAAACCACGCGTCGTTGGCGATGAGCGCGAAATCCTACGATCGTTAAATCTCTCCACGGCCTGTGGCATTGCAGCCTACGAGGCACTCAGACAACTGCACCGACGATAAAATCGTCTGCAGGCTACTTCTTGACCTTCGGCTTTGCCGATTCCTCTTTAACCTGTCCGGGATTTCCACTCCAAAGCGGAGCAATCAGCGCTTTATTCCATTCAGCATGGATAGCCTGCATTTCCTTAAGCTTCTCAGGATAGGCTGCCGCGAGATTGTTTTTTTCGGTTGGATCCTGAACTAAGTTATAGAGCTGAACGTCGTCGCCGGCTGTCGCTCGGATAATTTTCCAATCGCCGATGCGGGTTGCCCACTTAGCGCCAAATCGCCAATGCAGCGGTCGATTCTCGTCCAACTTCTCTTGGCGTGTCAGCATTCCCTGCAGTGAACGTCCATCGTAGTCCTTCGGGACCGATCCGGTCGCAAGATCCATAAAGGTCGCTCCGATATCGAGCGAAATGGTCGGGGTAGCGCAAATAGTCCCAGGCGATATTTTCCCCGGCCAGCGCATGGCCATCGGGGTGCGTATACCACCCTCCCAAGTCATGCCTTTGTGGCCGCGTAAATCGAGATTGCTCGCTCCCACTAAAGTTTGGCCACCGTTATCGGAAATAAAAACAACAAGGGTGTTCTCGTCTTGTCCGGAGGCTTTAATGGCTGCCAGTAATTTACCGATAGCGTCATCTAACGAGATCATCAGCCCAGCAAATTTTCGGCGGCCGTCTTTGAGTGATTCTGGCACGCGCGACATCACGGCTTCATTTGGCTGCAGTGGCCCATGGGGAGCATTAAATGCGGCGTACAGGAACCAGGGCTTACTTTTATTACGGTTAATAAAATCAACGCCCGCATCTCCAAGAGCATCCGTAAGGTGGCCGTCCTTCTCGACAGGCTTACCGTCTATAAGCAATCCCTTGCCGATACCCTTGCCACTTCCACTATAGGCACGACTACCTCCTAAAAACCCGAGGGGTTGCTCAATAAAACCACGTTGCAAGGGATGATAAGCCTCCTCCGTGCCGAGATGCCATTTGCCGATAATGCCTGTATGGTAACCCGCAGCGCGCAGACGGGCAGGCAGAAGCTTTTCGGAGAGCGGTAATCCCTCTTGTTCAACTGGACCTTCGCGCGGATTCATTTCATGTCCAAAACGCTGCTGGTAACGTCCACTCAAAATCCCTGCACGAGATGGTGCGCAAACGGGTGCCGTTAAATAGGCACTCGTAAAAATCACACCCTCTTTGGCAATCCGATCGATAAAGGGCGTCGGAAAATCTTTCCCGCCCGAAAAACCAGTGTCTCCAATGCCGAGGTCATCGGCGACAATCAAAAGGATATTGGGCTGCGTTGCCGCCTGCCCACTAGAGCAAAAGAGACACACGCAGGCGATACAGAGGATGCGAATCACCCAGCTAATCTAAGCGCCAGAGCGGCCTGCAGGAAGCCGTTTCCTTTTATGACACACGACCCCTTGACGGAGGGGTTGCCTGATATGGTATACTGTAAGCGTTCTTTAATACAAAGCATCACGAGTAATGACGGTCGACTAAACCCGATCCCATTACACCAACCGAGCCCGGGAGGGCCACGGTGGTCTCCGCAACCGAAAGGTGCGGGATGAGGATTCCCCCAGGGAATCACAACCTTCTCCCCGATGGTTATCGTGATGTGCGAATTTTCTAACCCACACACGCCATGATCAACCAACCCATCGACAATCCATCTAGCAGCTCACAACAAGCGGCCATCGCCTTTCGTCTAACGAAAGCGCCGAATTCCAATCACCACATTTGGAATAATAATGGCACATGGTGGCTTCACTACACGCTACACCTCGCCGACTACACAAAGCGGCGGGTACGCGAATCGCTAAAGACAACAGACGAAGCAGAGGCACGCCGACTCCGTGATGCCAAATTAGCCTCACTTCGCTTCGCAACCTAATCGGAACGAAGTCAGTAAAGCGGTGTCGGAGGGATAATGCCCTCCCGCCGCCTTGCTGCACTCATCGCCCTAGCAATGATACTCATTGCTTCGATCGCCCGTGCAGCATCGCAGCCAAACATTGTTGTTATTTTGACCGATGACCAAGGGTGGAACGACACCTCGGTCGATCTTGGCCTGCCTAAAGCCAAAGGTATCAACGACCATTACCGAACTCCAAGTTTGGAGAAGCTCGCCGCTCAGGGCGCTAGAGTTTCCCATACATACGCCTGCCCCGTCTGCTCACCTTCGCGCGTGACCCTTCTCACCGGGATCAATGTTTCGCGCCATGGTGTGACGAACTGGACCTTACAAAAAGGCAAGG
>CAJBPJ010000182.1 GCA_903957465.1 uncultured Opitutia bacterium | reverse complement strand
TGACGAACGGTATCACGCCACGTCGCTGGCTGCGTGCGTGTAACCCTGGTCTCTCGTCGCTCTGCGACGAGGGTGTCGGTCCTGCATGGGAAGGCGACCTTTCGAAACTCCGCGCCCTTGAGGCCGTTGCCAATGACCGCTCTTTCCAGGACCGCTTCCTGGCAGTTAAGCGCGACAACAAAGTACGCTTGGCAGAGGTCATCCAGCATACCTGCCAAATCGTCGTAAACCCTGACTCGCTCTTTGACGTTCAGATTAAGCGTCTCCACGAGTACAAGCGCCAGCACCTCAATCTCCTGCACATCCTGACGCTCTACCGTCGGATGCTGAATGATCCGAAGTTAGATATCACCCCGCGCACCTTTATCTTTGGTGCTAAGGCAGCCCCTGGCTACACCATGGCCAAGCACATCATCCACGCCATCAATCGGGTGGCCGCGGCTGTGAACCACGATGTCCGTGTGCGCGGTAAAATCAAAGTCGTCTTCTTGCCGGATTATCGCGTCTCACTCGCTGAACAAATCATCCCAGCTGCCGATCTCTCGGAGCAAATTTCCACAGCCGGTAAAGAAGCTTCAGGTACTGGCAATATGAAGCTCGCCCTCAATGGAGCGCTGACAATTGGCACGCTTGATGGTGCTAACGTCGAGATATTGGAAGAAGTCGGTAAGGATAACATTTTCATCTTCGGCCTCAACGTCGATGAAGTCGCAACCTTGCGGAGCAACGGTTACGATCCTGCAGCTGTCGCTGCAGCAGACGAAGAATTAAAGGCGGTACTAGATTGGCTCGTCTCCGATTACTTTACGCCCGAGCAGCCAGGTGCGCTTTCGCCAGTTGTCGATGGCCTCCTTCTCGGAGGGGACCCTTATCTCGTCTTGGCGGATTACCGCGCTTACATCACCGCACAAGACAAGGCCGCTGCCGTCTTCCGTGATCGTCGGGCCTGGGCCAAGATGGCCATCCTGAATACCGCACGCATGGGTAAGTTCTCGTCCGATCGTACCATTGGCGAATACGCCAAGGAGATCTGGAAGATTAAATCTGTTCGCGGTTAATCCTTAGCGCTTCCGAAGCGAAGCCCACGGTTCTTGTTGGCTGACGTCAACGAGGGCAGGGCCTTGGGAAGCACCCGGCGAGAGTATGGCCAAGATAACCGCATCGGTCTTACCGACATTAAAGGAGGCATGGACCAGTCCCTTTGGGATGTGGGCAGTTTCACCAGCCGTGAGCACCTGTGATTCCTTTTCGACCCATTGTTCAACTTCGCCTGAGAGTACGTAAATGATCTCTTCGAGTTCGGGGTGGGTGTGAAAGTCATGCCCGCCACCGACAGGGATGGTTGCTTGGACGAGCTGGAGATCTTTGGCTTCCGTTAAGCCTGGTCGACAAAGCCAGTAATTGGTGCGGCCAAGGTGGTTTTCTTGGACAGCTTCTTTGAGTGTTACAAATCGACGTTTAGACATGTCGGTAAAATAAACTAGTCATCCATCTTGATGTCCTTGCTGCGCGTCCGTGGTCCACCGGCACGCAGCCAAGCATTCACAAATTGATCGAGGTCACCGTCCATCACTGCCTGAATGTTACCCGTTTGCACACCTGTGCGGAGGTCTTTGACCATCTGGTAGGGTTGGAATACGTATGAGCGGATTTGATTACCCCAACCGATGTCACCCTTCTCGCCATAAAACCGTTCCATCTCGGCGCGTTTATCGTCGAGGGTCTTCTCGTAAATACGCGAACGCAGAATCTTCATAGCGACGTCGCGATTTTTATGCTGCGAGCGTTCGCGTTGGCAGGCCACGACAATGCCTGTGGGAAT
>CAJBPJ010000181.1 GCA_903957465.1 uncultured Opitutia bacterium | reverse complement strand
TTTAGATAAGCAATTAGCGGGCAAGTCTGTGTACGTCTGCGACCTCGAGCATGAAGATCAAATTCGAAAACTCGCTGCAGATGTTGCCAAGGATCACGGCCCGCTGGATGGCGTACTGCACAGCGTCGCCTTTGCCAATTACTCTAAAGGCTTGGTGCCTTTTCATGAAACCGTGCGCGCTGATTTTCTGCAAGCGACGGCTATTTCTTGCTTCTCGCTGGTTGAGTTAGCCAATGCGCTCAAAGGTCACTTACGTAAAGATGCATCGGTTGTCGCTATTGGCATTTCATCGCAAGTGACCGCTGCGAGCTACGGATACATGTCTCCGATCAAAGCTGCGCTTGAATCGGCAACGCGCTTTCTCGCCAAGTCCTTTAGTCGCGAAAGCGAAGTCCGTTTTAACACCGTGAATGCAGGTCCATTAAAAACAAGTGCCTCGGCAGGTATTCCAGGTTACCTCGCCAATTATGTTTTTGCAGAAAAACTCACCTTCCGTCGTCGTGCAGTAACCACACAAGAAGTTGCCGATGCGGCTGTCTGGCTGCTCTCCCCTCGTTCCAGCGGCGTGAATGCTCAAGGTATCGTCGTGAATGCAGGGATGGATGCGAATTACTTTGATGAAGATGTGGTTAAGGCAGCCACGCGTCTCGACTGATGCGCTTCGCACGCACTGTTTTGACGGGGCTCGTTGCCGAGTTGCCTCCGGAGGTTTGGACGTCCGATGAAGTCGAACGTCGCCTAGGCCCTTTGTATGCACGCCTTAAGCTCCCTGAGGGCCGTTTAGAGCTCATGACGGGTATTCAGGAGCGGCGTTTCTGGCCATCGGCGATACGCCCATCCGAAGCCTCCGCCTTGGCCGGTCGTCGGGCAATGGCGGCTGCCCAGGTAGGTCCTACAGACATTGATTTACTTATTCACTGCTCAGTGTGTCGCGATCGTCTTGAGCCTTCGACCGCGGCGTATATCCACGGCATTCTTGGTTTGGGCGCACAGTCTCAAATCCTGGATGTTTCAAATGCATGTCTTGGCTTTGCGAATGCCATCACGCTCGCTGCGGGATTAATTGAGTCGGGGCAAATTCGCCGGGCGTTACTTTGCGCAGGTGAAGATGGTCGTCCATTGGTTGAGCGAACAATTCGAACATTGAATGAAGACACCTCTTTGACGCGCGAAACGATTAAAGCGTACTTTGCAAATCTGACGATTGGTGCAGGTGCCGCCGCTGCAGTACTTTGCCGCGATGACCTTGCAGTCCCTGGCGGCTACCGTATCCACGGCGGAGCTGTAGCCACAGACTCCTCTGCAAACCATCTCTGCGAAGGCGATAGCGCCGCTTCGGAGTTAGATATGCGTACAGATTCTGAAGCGCTACTTCATGCAGGTATCAACTTAGCTGGCGCTTGCTGGGAACGTTTTCGCGCCACCACAGGCTGGGATGCAAGCACGCCCGATCGCGTTGTCACCCATCAAGTTGGCCGGCGCCACTCGCAGATGCTTTTCGAACGCTTAGGTCTGGATGCTGCGAAAGACTGTATGAGTTTTGATCGCCTCGGTAACGTCGGCTCCGTTTCACTGCCCGCGACCCTTGCCTTGGCGCGTGGAGACGGCCGCATCGTTGCAGGGAATAAAATTGCCCTACTCGGCATTGGGAGCGGCTTAAGTTCGCTCATGTTGGCTGCGGAAGCCCTCTAAGCATGGACTGCATCCCTGAGTCGCTACGTACCTTATGGCCTCATACGCCATGTTGGCACCAAACAGATGCGGGTCGCATGCACTATGTTGATCTCGGTCCACGTGACGCTCGTCCAGTGCTCTTAGTGCACGGCAATCCGAGCTGGGGATTTCTTTGGCGCAATCTCGCTTCAGAGTTGGTTGCACGTGGTCGTCGCGTGATTATTCCTGACCATGTGGGCATGGGGCTCTCCGATCGCCCTGGAAGGATTATTCGACTGTCGGATCGTATCCGCCACCTGCGTGAGCTCTGTGATAAACTTAATTTACAAGAGATTGACCTTGGAGTCCATGATTGGGGTGGTGCCATTGGATTAGGCCTCGCCAGCGAACAGCCGCAGCGCTTTAGGCGGCTGCTCGTAACCAACACCGCAGCCTTTCCTTCGAATAACATTCCTTTCCGCATCCGGCTCTGCCGTTTGCCGGTGATTGGGCGCTTCTTGGTTGAGCACTTAGATGGTTTTGCATGGCCAGCCACTTGGATGGCTTCTTCCGAAGGCCTACCTGCGTCTGTGCGGGCCGGCTTCCTTGCCCCCTATGCAACGGCAGCGCGCCGTTATGCTGTCGCCGACTTCGTTGCCGATATTCCTCTCGAGAAAGATCATCCAACGTACGCAACGTTGCAAAAAGTCTCCGAGCAACTGCCCCAGCTGTCCCAACATTCTATTTTGCTACTTTGGGGCGCGCGCGATTTCTGTTTCACGCCACACTTCCACGATATTTTTCAAAAAGTTTGGCCACATGCACAATCATGTGTCTTCGATTCAGCGGGACATTATGTGCTCGAAGATGCGGGTGAAAAAGGTCTCAAAAAAGCGGCTGATTTTCTCGCTGCATAGGCGTTTAAATTCGGCTTATTGCAACTTGAGAAAAGCAGGGTTTATCGCTATTTAGCGGGGGTGTGCATAACCTGTGAATGAGTCTGCGAAGACTTAGGGTAATCATAATTTAAGTCATTGGTAAATAGGTGTTTAAGAAAGGTAAAAAACATTCGCAAAAGGGGTCTTTTCCCCTTGCCACCCCCTTGACGAAAATCAGCATTAAAAAACCCCTAAATCCGCCTTCTTTAAACCCCTCCTAACCTATCTTATCTATGAGCGAACCTGAATCCTCCCGCGGCACTGGCAAACACGCCGGTAAAGCATCCTACGAAGCCTCTGACATCAAGCGCCTCAAGGGTCTTAAAGCCGTCCGCGAGCGACCAGGTATGTACATTGGTGATACCAATGAGACGGGCTTGCACCATTGCGTTTATGAAATCGTCGACAACGCGATCGACGAAGCTCTCGCAGGTTTTTGTAAGAGCGTGAAGGTTGAGATTCATCGCGACGGTTCACTCTCCGTTGAAGACGATGGTCGCGGTATCCCTGTCGCCATGCACCCAGAAGAAAAGGTGCCGACACTCGAGCTCGTGCTCACCAATCTCCATGCGGGTGGCAAATTTGATAAAGGCGCCTACCAAGTTTCAGGCGGACTGAACGGCGTGGGTGCAAAGTGCGTGAACGCACTCTCATCTCGCTTTGTGGCTGAAGTCAGTCGCGAGGGTGAAATTCACCAGATGAAATTTAGCCAAGGTGATGTTACGCAAAAAATCAAAGTCATCGGCAAGACTAAGCGCACCGGTACTAAAATCACCTTCTTGCCCGATCCTGAAATCTTTTCGGTCACCGAGTTTAAATACGAGACGTTAGTACGTCGCCTTCGTGAGTTGGCCTTCCTTGTCCCTGGAATTGCCATTGAAGTTTCCGATGAGCGTGATGGTCGAAAAGACGTTTTCCAATTCAAGGATGGTATTGCTGAGTACGTCTCCTTCTTGAACGCCAACGAAGACACGCTGCACGATAAGCCTATTTTGATTACAGCTGAAGTGGACTTCACGGACCCGAGTAACCCACGCGTGATGTCGGCCGACGAAAAGCCAAAGCCTGGCCAACGCCGCATGACGCTCGACGTCGCCTTGCAGTACAACGATCGCTACGACGAAACTGTCTTCACTTACGCCAATCTCATTAGCAATCCCGAGGGCGGCACGCACCTCTCTGGATTCCGATCAGCTCTCACGCGTGTTATCAATAGCTATGCCAAGGCGAATAGCTTGGTGAAAGACAAGGATGCTAAATTAAACGGCGATGACATGCGCGAAGGCCTCGTTGCGGTTGTCTCCGTCAAGCACCCTGACCCTAAATTCCAATCCCAGAACAAGACACGCCTCACAAATCCTGAAGTCGAAGGCATTGTGAACTCTGTCGTCGGCGAGCAGTTAAAGTATTACCTCGAGCGCGATTCGAGGACCGGTAAGCGCATCGTCGATAAGTGTCTGAATGCTGCCCGCGCCCGTGAAGCTGCCCGTAAGGCACGCGAAACGGTGCGTAAGTCCGCCATGTCCTCTGGAGGTCTCCCAGGTAAGCTAGCCGACTGTTCCGAATCAGATCCAAAGGTTTGCGAAGTGTATATCGTGGAAGGTGACTCTGCAGGTGGTTCAGCGAAGCAAGGACGCGACCGCCGCTACCAAGCTATTCTTCCGATTAAGGGTAAGATCTTAAACGTCGAGAAGGCCCGGTTGGACAAGATCCTCTCGAACGACGAAATTCGCACCATTATCACTGCGTGCGGTACGGGTATCGGTCGTCACGAAGGTGATGGAGCCTTTGATATTACGAAGTGCCGTTACCATAAGATTATCATTATGACGGACGCCGATGTCGACGGTTCGCACATCCGCACCCTCCTGCTGACATTCCTTTATCGTCAGATGCCCGGGCTGTTGGATGCAGGTTACGTTTACATTGCCCAGCCTCCGCTTTACCGGATTAAGCGCAAGAAGCGCGAGCAGTACGTCGATAACGATGCCGACCTTAATCGCATCCTCCTCGAGCTCGGATCTGAGGACGTTAATCTACTCCGCCTTCGCGATAAGCACTCCTTCCCTGGCCAGAAGCTTGACCGCATTGTTGAATGCCTTGCGCGTCTTGAATCACTCGGATCTGGCGTCGGTCGTACCGGCTGTCCGCTGTCGCTCTACCTCGATCAGCAGAACCACAAGACGCACGTGCTTCCTCGCTTCTTGGCGAAGATTCGTACGGGCAATGAAGAGGTCTTTGAATTCTTGGCTGATGAAGATGCCCGTCAGGCCTTCCTGAAGGAACAGCAGT
>CAJBPJ010000180.1 GCA_903957465.1 uncultured Opitutia bacterium | reverse complement strand
CGTTTTGAGCGAACCGCGACGAGCAGCCGAAAGCGCATCGGTAGCCAGAACCTTAAACATCCTTTAACGACGGTTGGGGTGGAATTCGAGGGCCTGTCCCATCGGTGCATCTTTCCTCAGCATGCCGTCTTCATAGACAATATTGCCGTTCACAACTGTCATCGCAACGGATGATCCAAAGGTGTGGCCTTCAAGGGGCGACCAACCGCAATGGTAGAGAAGTTTCTCGCGAGTGACGGTGGTCGGCTGGTTAGGGTCAACGAGAACGAGGTCGGCCCACATGCCAGGACGGATATACCCGCGGTCAATCACGCCAAAGAGTTCGGCGGGTGCATGACACGCACGCGTCACGATTGTCTCCAATGGCAGCACGCCTTGCCGCCAAAGGTCTAAGAACATGAGTAAGGAGTGCTGGATCAGCGGTAGTCCCGCAGGCGCATTAAAGTACGTGCCAGCTTTTTCCTCAGAGGTGTGAGGTGCGTGGTCTGTCGCGAGGACGTCGATACGCCCTTCGGCAACCGCACGACGGATAGCCGCGCGGTCCGCAGGCTCTTTGATCGACGGGTTACATTTGATAAGATGCCCTTGGCGCTCGTAGTCGCGGTCATCAAACCAGAGGTGGTGTACACAAGCCTCGGCGGTCACGCGCTTTCCCTTAAGGGTGCCAGGATTGAAGAGGGAGACTTCTTGGGCAGTAGTGATGTGCAGGACGTGAAGACGGGCATTCGTCCGGCGGGCAAGATTCACCGCTAGCAAAGATGACTTATAGCAGGCTTCTGCTGAGCGGATGCGCGAATGCTCAATGGCGGGAACGTCTTCGCCCCAGCGAGCACGGGCGGTGACTTCGGCGCCCTTAATCATGGGGTTATCTTCGCAGTGTGTGGCGATGGGGACGGGTGCTTTGTAGAAGATCCGTTCGAGTGCTGCGGTCTGGTCGACCAACAAGTCCCCCGTCGAAGAGCCCATGAAAATTTTGACACCACAAATGCGGCGTGTATCCATGCGCTCGATTTCCTCGATGTTGGTTGCAGTCGCACCTAGGAAGAAGCTGTAGTTCGCTACTGAAGTTGCTGCAGCTCGTGAAAACTTATCTTCAAGGGCGGCGCGCGAAGTCGCCGGCGGCTTCGTATTGGGCATCTCCATAAAGGAGGTGACACCCCCGGCAACGGCTGCTCGGGATTCGCTGCCGATGGTCGCTTTATGGGTTAAGCCAGGTTCCCGGAAGTGTACTTGGTCGTCGATCAGGCCAGGTAGGAGCAATTTCCCTTGGGCTTCAATTTCACGGTCAGCCCCGCCGGTAACCTTGCCGACTTCCATGATACGGCCATCGCGCACCAAGACATCGCCCTGACGTCGAGTGCCGTCATTGACGATTTCAGCGTTACGGAAGATGAGTGAGCCCATGCCCACAGTCCAACCGTCTTCTGGATAGAAGCAAGCGGGAGGTTTAGAGGACCGTGCCTTCAGGCCGCTGAAGTCCTTCGGGGCTTAAATTCATCGACTGAATCGTGAAGCTGTAGCCGGTGTGTCCGTTAAACTTAAGTTGGAAGTCGGTAATCGACCGTTTCTCTTCAGGGAAGAGGGATAGCTTAATTTCTGTCCAGTCCTTGATCATCTTACGGATGTCGTCGTGGGGGATAACCACCGGCTCTTGAGTCTTGGGGTTCTTAAGGGAGGAAAGCTTGTCGAAGGCGAGCTGCTCGCTTTCTTTACCCGCTACCGCGGTATTCCACATCAACATGGATATGTTGAGTGCGCCTCGGATAGCCTGTTTCTTTTCTTCGATGGCGGCCTGACTCACGGCTGGCTGTTCGAGTAGGCCGTCGAGGATGCCAATCTTACGGGTAAATAGATTCCATTTATCGGCCAATGTTTGCCCTGGGCTAGCGGGTCCCTTGGGGGCTTCAACTGGGCCCGAAGACTTTTTTTGTACAAAGCCGATTGGACGAGCCTTCGGGTTGCCAAAAGCACCAACGGTACGG
>CAJBPJ010000179.1 GCA_903957465.1 uncultured Opitutia bacterium | reverse complement strand
TTGCTCATTCTCTTTGGTGCCTGGGTGGTCTCGAGTTGGACAGATACCGCCAAGACAGATCCTGATACCTTTGCCACGGGAGCAGGTGGCGGGGCCGCAGGCGAACGTGCAAAAATCTTTGAGCACAAGCTCCAGCCGAAGAACGCTAAAAATTTAGCCAAGACTTCTGCACGCATTACTTCGAAGTCGAGTAGTGCGACACTTGCCCTTCCAGACATTCCCACAACTTCATCCGCCTCACTCATCAGCGGCATGACCGGTGGCGGTTCGTCGAAAGGTTTCGGCGGCGGATCTGGTGGCGGCATTGGCTCCGGCAAAGGCGCAGGCGTAGGTAATGGGAAAAATTTCGTCGGCCTCTTTGGTGCGAAATTTGGCATCAGCGGACTGACCGGAACTTTCTACGATCTGAAACAAGATAAAGACAAGGTGGCGACAAAGGCTGCGCCCTATCCCGCTGGTCTGGGCCCTTACCGTGAAGCAGTACGCGAGTTCCTTAACGCCAACTGGAATCCGATTAAGTTACGCCGTTATTACGTTGCGCCGGAAAATCTTATTCTCAGCCAGCTGTTTATCCCGAGCCGCGGTGCGAATGAGGCTCCAAAGGCTTTTAACGTAGAGAAAGACTGTCAGCCCTCTCGCTGGGTCGTGCACTACAAAGGTAACGTCAAAGTACCCCAAGATGTGCCATTCCGCTTTGTTGGATCGGGCGACGACTGGTTGCTTGTACGCTGGGATGGAAAAATTGCACTTGATGCTGGCTACGAGTTTTTTGAGGCAGGTGGCGGCGGAGACTATAAAGACTTTAGAAAAACTGTAACTGATAAGTTCGATATCAATCGGGCTCCCGGTGGACTCACTCACTTGCGTGCCGGGCCATGGATTACCGAGACGCGTGGCAAAGTTGTTCCGATTGAAATTCTCTTTGGCGAAACACCCGGTGGCGTCTTTGACGTCTACTTGACCATCGAAGTAGCTAAATCAAAACAAAAGGTGAAGGGCGAGTACGAGGGCGAAGGGGAAACTCAAACTCCTACGCTTTAATAACGAACCGATTCCCGAAGAGTTAACTAAAGGGACGCAGCGCTTGCCTAACTTTGACTGGACGGCAGAGGGTTGGATCTTTGAAGCAGCAAAAGCCACCGGCTCACGCTGATTGATAGAGACTAAAGACTAAGAACTAAAGAAGCGGTCTACGGATTTTAGGTATTCATCCTCGGCCTCCCCTTTAGCCTTCGCTTTAGCCCTTCGTCCTTAGTCTTTAGCCTTTAGTCTTTAGTCCTTAGTCTCTTCTAAGCTCACGCCTTCCAGGGTAACTCCCCAGAGGGTGCAACGTCGAGAAACTCCCGCCACAAATCCATTTCCTGTGCCGTGAGCGAGGCGGACATCAGCATGCGCCATTTAGGTCGCTGCGGAGCGCGCTGAAGGGTCATACCGGCTTGGGTGGGGAGGCGATTGGCCTTCTTGGCATTACACCGAATACAAGCGGTGACGATGTTCTCCCAGCTGGTGACGCCGCCGCGATCACGCGGCACGACGTGGTCTAAGTTCAGCTCTTCATCAGAGAATTTGCGTCCGCAATACTGACAATTGTGGTTGTCGCGTAGATAAACATTGCGGCGACTATAGCGGATCTCGCGGCGTGGAACTTTGTCGTACGCAGCTAACAAAATAATTCGTGGCGGGCGCAGCGCTAGGCTCGGCGAACGGATAGCTTCGCTTTCAGGCGGAGGATTAGCCCGAGAATGTGAAACCCATTCTGCGGCAGGATACACTCGATGAGAACCTTCGTCGGCGTAAATAACCGAAGCGCGTTCGCGAAAAAGTAAACTGAGGGCGCGCCTTAAACCAATAATGTTAACCGGCTGCCAAAGTCGGTTAAGTACAAGTACGCGTTGATCAAGACGTCCAGCCACAGCAGTCATCCTGCTAAGACTAGGCCCGGGGTCAACGAGACCTTAGGAGAACAATGCCCAGACCACGAGGCCGAAGGCTGCTACACCAATGACGAGCCAAATGGTGGTGTCCCGGTTCAACGACAAGCCTGCAACGGCTGTTGTTGGCTCGGCAGTGTCATCAAGGTCTGCGCCAGCGTCCAATGGACGACGAACGGCCCGGACGGAGTGGTGTGTATTAAAATCAGCGACGGCCTTTTCTTCGTCGAGACGAAGGTACTTTGCGTAAATCTTTGTGAAGCCGCGCTTGTAGACATCCGTCAAAGGAATCGATTCGTATTGGTTGGCTTCCATCGCTTGAAGGAAGTCAGAACGGATTTTAGTAACGTCCGCTGCCTCGCGCGTGGTAACACCGAGACGTTGACGGGCTTCTTGGAGGCGTTCGCCGAGGGACTGCATAAGGGAGAGATTTCCTCAGCTGGCTCCAATTGGCAAGCCTTGGGTGGAGTTTACGAAAGTAAGCCAGCTAGGGCAAAAAAAGGGGTCGCGACTAAAAAAATCAGGCTACTCAGGGCCTTGTTAAAGAATGGTAGGTTAATGAGGACGATTAAAATAAGCGGGGCGAAGCGGGCAATTGCACTAAATGTCTCTTCGGAAAGCCCTAGGAGATGCCTCAGAACCCTTGACCCATCTAAAGGGGGTATGGGGACTAAATTAAAGACCATTAGGCCAGCGTTTAGAGTGATCCCGGTCTCGATTACCCTCTGGGCGTTTGGGACGAGATACCCGGCCTTTAATAGTGTGAGGCCGATAAGCGCGAATACCAGACACTGGACAAGGTTCATCGCTGGTCCAGCGAGCGTAATCAAAATGTCGTCCACTTTACGCGTACGAGGATTGGCTAAAAGTACCTGCACGGGTTTTCCCCAACCAATAATCCCAAATGGTAAAATTCCGAAAATCCCGATGGCTGGAATCAGGATTGTTCCAATGGGGTCAGCGTGGGCGAAAGGATCTAGCGTCACTCGGCCCTGCGCACGCGGCAAAGGGTCTCCCCTTAAATCTGCAACCCAAGCATGCCCAAATTCATGTAAGCCAACAGAGACAATAAGCAGGATGAGCACAACGGCACCCCATCGGAGTTCGTCAGGACTTAAAAAGGCGAGGGTCATCGTGCGCGTGAGGATGTGTAAGGAAGAACTCTGTCGGAGCTCTGCTACTTTCCAATCCGAAAGCAGTTGTGCCCTTTGGGGCTCTCAACAATCCTCCGACCGTGCAGCTCCCAGCTCTCATTCGCCTTGCCGAACGTCGCGGCTTGAGCCGTGCACATGCAAAAACGCTGGCGAAACTCCGTACACCGCGGGCGATACAAGACTATCTCTGCAAGTTACCACAAAACTTTGAGCCCAAGGGTGACACCGTTCGCTCCGTGAGCGCCGCGCTGGATGCTAACTGTGCCCACTGCATCGAAGGTGCAATGATTGCTGCATTTGCCCTCTGGCTACAAGGCCACCCTCCCCTGCTTTTAGATTTTTGCGCCCACCAAGACATGGACCATGTCATCGCGCCGTTTAAGGTGCGCGGGAAATGGGGAGCGATTTCAAAAACCAATTATACCTGCCTGCGCTGGCGCGACCCTGTTTACAAAAGCGTCCGCGAACTCGCGATGTCCTACTTTCATGAGTACGCGAAAGGCCCTCGGAAAACTCTCCGGAGTTATTCGGTACCTTATGATTTACGTAAACTTAAAGATAATGGGTGGATCAACGGTGAGGGTAATCGTTGGGAAGTGAGTATTCGTATTACGGAAATTCGGCATACGCAGATTGTCAGTGACCGGGAAGCGCGTGCGTTGAGA
>CAJBPJ010000178.1 GCA_903957465.1 uncultured Opitutia bacterium | reverse complement strand
GCATTCAGGTTTTGCGCCTGACTTCAAACATACCTTTATACCGCTCACATGCGAAACCATCGGCTCATTCACGATGCTCACGCTCTTCGCCAAGAATAGTCTCCTCGATAATCTTTCGGCTGACCATGTTCGCACTGCCCGCGCCAAAGGGTTGAGCAAAGCACGTATCGTCATTGTACACGCATTACGAAACTCGCTCATCCCGCTGGCGGCTAACTTCGGACATATCATTGGCTTCTTCCTGACGGGCTCTTTCCTCATCGAATACACCTTCGATATCGACGGCATGGGCCTGCTGAGCTTCGACGCTCTCGTCCATCGCAACTTCCCCGTCTTCCTCGGCATCCTTACCGTCAGCAGCCTGCTGATGCTTATTGGTAACGTTCTCTCCGACCTATGCGTGGCCTTGGCCGATCCACGCATCCGTTTCGATAAATCAAACTAACCATGCAATTCGACGCCATCACCCGACGCCGCTTTGCACGCTTCCAGTCCATGAAGCGTGGCTGGTACTCTTTTATTATCCTGAGTGTCATCAGCATCCTTGCACTCCTGGGCCCACTCCTCGTCGGCAAACGACCCTTAGTAATGCGTTATGAGGGTGAACTGCGTTTTCCAATCTTCTCAACGCGCATTCCGAGTTCGGAGTTAGGATTACCGGGCGACGTCGAACCGAATTGGCGCATCCTGCAATCAAAGTGGGAAACCGAAGGTTCACCAAACTGGATTGTACTTCCCCTCATTCCCTTCGCAGCAAACGAAGTCTGCGAAGTTAATCTGCCCGCTCAGCTCAACGCCGAAGGACGCTGGTCTTCACCCCAAGGTAGCATCGCCGAAGGTCGCATCTTCCGTCTCAATACCGATGGTACCCGCGAGATGAGCTGGACGGTTATGGACGGCAAACTACACGGCGACGCACGTAAGTTGCGCGACAGCAACCAAGTTGCGCGTGGTAAATTTGAAAAAGGAAAGCTGGTCGATCAAATCGGTGAAGCCACTGACTGGACGCCCAACGGCACCCTTTATACCTACGTCCCCGCACCCGCACCACCCGGGCTCGATGGACATCTCTTGGGCACCGATGAATCCGGCCATGATATCTTCGCACGACTTTTCTACGGGTACCGCGTCATCCTTATCGCTGCCTGCATCTACATCCCCGTGATGTATGTCATCGGCCTACTCCTCGGTGCCGCCATGGGATATTTCGGCGGATGGTTCGACTTGGTCGCACAACGCGCCATCGAAGTATGGTCCAACATTCCCTTCCTCTACGCGGTCATTCTTTTGTCCACACTCCTTGAGCCTTCGCTCGCGCTGCTCATGATTATCTTGGTGGCGTTTTCCTGGATCGGCCTCGCACACCAAATGCGAGCTGCTGCCTATTCGACTGCCTCCAAAGATTATGTAGCGGCATCACGCACGCTCGGTGCGAGTCACTTGCGTATCATCATTCGGCACATTCTCCCCAATACTATCACCGTGGCCGTGACCATGCTGCCCTTCAGTATCGCAGGACTCATCGCATCACTGTCGGCACTCGATTACCTAGGGTTCGGACTACCGCCAACCGAACCATCGTGGGGTGAATTACTGCGCCAAGGAAAAGAGAACTGGATGTCATGGTGGATCGCGACGCCCACTGTCTTCTGCATGGTGAGCACACTGGTACTCGTTAACTTTGTCGGCGAAGCTGTCCGCGACGCATTCGACCCACGCAAAACCGACACATGAAACACTTCGTTTTCATTTTCCTCTGCCTAAGCGGGCTTAATGGTGCAGAGATGCGTCCGGAAGATGTCTTCCAAGACCCCCGCGCAGCTATCTTCTATAAAGACCATCCAGGGTTCTTCCATTTTGCCAAACCGAGCGATCTACCGAATGACCTCAAATGGGAAGATGGTGATAATGAAAAAGAGTTCGCAGATCCTGCAGCGAAACGTGGCGGAACCCTGCGCATGATGGATCGCTCGACCCCACCTGTACTCCGACGTGTCGGTCCAAATGCCAACAACAGCTTCCGCGGTTACGCCTACGACTCTAACGATTTCAATCTACTCGGCGCCCATCCCAATACTTTTAAAACCATCCCCGGTCTCGCCACTCACTGGGCGATATCCAAAGACGGCATGACCGCCTACTTCAAGCTCGACCCGAATGCCCGCTTCACCGACGGGCAGCCCGTCACTGCCGATGATTACTTCTACACCTTTTATTTCCACCGCTCGCCTTGGGCAGATGCGGATTGGTACGCGGACTTCTATACACGCGAATGGGGCGGGATTACGAAGTACGACGACTACACCATCGCCATTCATGCCCCACGCAAACGTCCCGACCAAATCAACTGACTCGGCGCTTTACCACCCACGCCCCGACAGTTTTACAAAGATTTTGGTCCCGATTATGTAACTGCCTACGCGCAAAAATTCCAACCGACGACGGGCGCCTATGAAATTCGCCCCGAGAACTTCCGTCGCGACCAAGATATCACCATGACGCGCGTAGAAGATTGGTGGGGTGACCATCGTAAGTTCTACCGCTACCGTTATAACGTCGGAGCGATTAAATTCCGCATCGTCCGTGAAATCGACAAAGCCTACCAAATCATGCTCCAGGGCGAACTGGATATGATGCCCATCGGCACACCGCGCTACTGGTATGGCACCAACGAAACCGCTGCTTTCCAAAAGGGCTACTTAACTAAAGTTCAGTTCTTCAACGACATCCCGCGTCCACCCTACGGACTTTACCTTAACATCTTACGAGCGCCACTCGACAACCGTGACATTCGTATCGGGATTCAACACTCTATCGATTTCCAACGTGTGATCGATACCTTCTATCGCGGAGACTACGAGCGCTTGAATCAATTCAGCGAAGGATTCGGCGACTTTACCGATAAATCTATTAAAGCCCGCATCTATTCGCCAAAACTTGCACGCGAAGCATTCGCCCGCGCCGGCTATACCGAACTTGGTGCCGACGGCGTACTGCAAAACTCCCAAGGTCAACGCTTGTCGTTTATGCTCACCTTTGATGACTCCGATCGTCGCAAATTCCTTTCGACCCTCGTTGAGTCTGCGCTGCGCTGCGGCTTAGAACTACGCACGGAATCCCTCGAGCACACCACCATGTACCGCAAGGTCATGGAGAAACGCCATGATATGTGTTTCTGGGCCTGGAATGCTTCAGGTAAATACCCGGAGCTCTGGCAGTCTCACCACAGTGACAATGCCATCGAGAAGACATCTTCAGGTGCGATCGTTCCAAAGCGTCAGACCAATAACATTACGGGCACACACAACCCAGCTATCGATGAACCCATCGATGCATTCCGTGCATCAACCGACGAAGATGAGATGAAGAAACTCTCTTTCCAGATACAACGTCTCGTTTACAACGAAGCCAGCTTCGTGCCCGCCTTCCGCTTACCGGGCTACCGCATTGCCCATTGGCCATGGTTGCGCTTCCCTGCGGAGTTCGACGTCCGTTCGAGCGATGAACCCTTTACGTACGGTCTCTTCTGGCTGGATACAGCACAACGTGATGTCGACCTTGCTGACTTCAAAGCTGGCAAAGTCCGCGGCGAACCGACGACACGTATCTTTGACCGCTGGCGGACGAACTAAAGTTTAGCGGACTGAACCTAGACAGATACGTTCGATGGCGCTGTTAAAGCCTTCGTTTCCGCCCAGGACATCGACATCGAGTCGTATATAAAGCAGAGGAATCGATGGATGGAACTCCGTCTGCAAGCGCACGGCGTCCTTCTCGGTTGTCACAATATAATCAGCCTTCGCCCTCAAGGCTCGCTCAAGAATTTCGTCTAAGTCCTCTTCAGCAAACGCATGGTGGTCGAGGAATCGGCGATTAGCGACGAGGTTAACTCCAACATCGCGTAAGGTGGCTTCGAAGCGCTCAGGGGTGGCAATACCCGAGAATGCCATCACCCGCTTACCCTTTAAATGATCAAGCGGGAATCGACCCGGTCCATCGACTTCGACAAATTCACGTGGGCGATGCGCACAGGCGACAATCTCCGCCGTGGCATTATGACGACGAATCTCCGCTTCGAGCTCCGGCGGCACCGGGCCATCGCACTTGGTCACAAAGATAAACGTACCGCGCGAAAGATTGGAAACAGGTTCCCGCAAAATGCCACGGGGCAACATGCAACGATTGCCAAAAGGGTTATGACGATCAACGAGGAGCAAATTAATCTGCCCATGCAGCGGCAAGTACTGCAGTCCGTCGTCCAAGATAATCGTATCGACCCCAAAGCGTCGTAGCGCGAAACGCCCTCCCTCCACCCGATCACGATCAACAATCACAACGACGCCCGCATCGCAAAGATTTCGCGCCATCATGTAAGGCTCATCCCCAGCTTCTTCGGGTCCACTGAGTACGGCATGTCCGTCCGAAACAACCAAGGGATCTGGGCGGTGACCCTGGGTTAACCAACGCCAAAATCGGCGAATCGGCGAATCGGTTTTGCCCTTATAACCACGCGATAGAATGGCCACTTTACGTCCACGTTCCGACAAAACACGGGCGATTTTCATCACCACTGGGGTCTTTCCCGTACCGCCGACCGTAAGATTACCTACGACCACGACCTTACACCCAAGGGGTGTATCGTGAAAAAGACGTTCGCGATAAAGCCAAAGACGGAGGCGGACAAGCACACCAAAGACCCACGAAAGAACCAGTAAAAATGCGGCCAAGAAGGCAGCTAAGGGCCCGGTTCGGCGGTCATAAGCAACATCAACAGCAAACCCTGCGATGCTCTGAGCAATCGCTGAAATAGGTCCTCGGTGTTTACCTGCCATTACGTCGTTTGTGACAAAGTTGTTTGACGCGGGCAAGCCCCGCGATGAGAAGCAACCCCCTCCATGCGGATCGACATCCTACGGACCAAGCTACTTCGTGCCGAAGTTACCGGCGCCCGCCTCGACTATGAAGGCAGCCTCGCAATTGATTCCGAGCTACTCGCACTCGTCGGGATGCTGCCCTACGAAAAGATCCTGATTGGGAATATTTCCAACGGACAACGCTTCGAGACCTACGCCATCCCCGCCCCCGCCGGCAGCCGCGAAATCTGCCTCAATGGCGGCACCTGCCACCTCGGTAAGCCCGGCGACCTGCTCACAATCATGAGCTTTGCCCATGTGACAGCCGAAGAAGCCGCCAACTGGCGTCCCCGGACCGTTACCCTCAGCGAGCGCAACCGTAAGATTGTCCGCATGGATAACCTTAACGCCTCCCCCGAACTCCTCTCCACCTTCCTTCGATGAGCCTCCGTCTATATATACCAGGACCCATCACGGTCTCCGATTCCGTCTTTAAGGCAATGTCACAGCCCATGATGGGCCACCGCTCCAAAGGGTTCGTTGCTCTCTATCAAGAGATGCAGCCGAAACTCCAATCGCTGTTCCGCACCCAAGACCCCGTCTACCTCTCCACTAGTTCGGCCTGGGGCCTCATGGAAGGCAATCTCCGCAATGTCTGCCAAAAGGGAGTGCTTAACTGCATGAACGGCGCGTTTTCAGATAAATGGTTCGATGTCGCCAAACGCTGCGGAAAACCCGCCGAAGCCCTGCGCTTCGAATGGGGACAAATCGTCGACCCTGCTGCCGTTCGCGCCGCGCTCTCTACCGGGAAGTTTGACGCCATCACTTTGATTCACTCAGAGACGTCGACAGGCACATTGTCCCCGATCGCTGAAATCATGGCGGTTGTCCGCGAATTCCCCGACGTCATTTCGATCGTCGATTCCGTAAGCTCCTTCTCTACGCTCGCCATCGAGAAAGATAAACTGGGCATCGATATCCTCCTGACCGGTTCGCAAAAAGCCCTCGCGCTGCCTCCCGGACTTTCCCTTCAAGCCGTCAGCGAACGTGCCCGTGCTCGCGCTGCCACGATGACTGACCGTGGGTACTACTTCGACTTAATCGAATTCCACGAGAATCACCTAAAGGGCATGACCCCTTCCACCCCTTGCATCTCTTTGCTCTACGGCCTTCGCCAAAAGCTTACAGAGATCGAAGCCGAAGGCGCAGAAAACCGTTTCGCGCGTCACCTGCGCCTCAACGAAGCGGTTCGCAGCTGGGGTTTCCAAAAAGGCTTTGAGCTTTTACCCAAACGCGAATTCGGCACCCGTGGCCTCAATTGCTTCCAAAACACGCGCAACGTGGATCTCGAAAAACTCAACGCGACACTGAAAGCACGCCACTCACTCATCATCGACGGTGGCTACGGAAAATTAAAAGGTAAGACCTTCCGCATCTCCAATATGGGAGATGAAACGGATGCAACAATCGCCACACTCATTGCGGCACTCAACGATGGCATGTCGGAGCAGGGAATCTAACCCCGACTTGACAATCTGTTATCATCGTACGCGTGAGCAAAAAAAATCCTAAATCTAAATCGGCCCCAGCCAACGCTGTGGGTAACAAGACACTCGTCATCGCCGAAAAGCCATCCGTGGCTAACGACCTGGCTAAAGTTCTTAAGGTACCCAAAGCTGGCGAAATCTTTGAAAACGATTCCTGGGTTATCAGTTCCGCTGTCGGTCACCTCGTTCGCTTAAAGGATCCGCAAGACTTCGACGAACGTTACAAGCGCTGGACGCTTAAGGACCTCCCCATTCTGCCCGAAGCCCTCGACGGCAGCCAACCGCCGGAAGCTATTAAGGTCAGCATCCACGAGCGCAACAACGGCGACCGTTACAAGCTGCTCAAGAAACTTCTCCTCCGCACCGACGTCACTTCCGTCATCAATGCCTGCGACGCTGGCCGTGAAGGTGAACTCATCTTCCACAACATCTACGTCCTCTCGAAGTGCGAGCACCCAGTCCGTCGCCTCTGGATGACCAGCATGACCAATGCCGCCATTGCTGAAGGATTTAATAATCTCTTACCCGAAGAAACTAAAGCCGGCCTACTCTCCTCAGCCATCGCTCGCTCCCAAGCCGATTGGTTGATTGGTATGAGCTTAAGCCGCCTGAGCACGATTCTCATCGGTGGTGCTAAGCGTGATGTGTTCTCCGTTGGACGTGTCCAGACGCCCACCCTCATGCTTTTAGTGAAGCGCGAACTCGAGATCCGCGCCTTCGTTCCGAAAACCTTCTGGAAAATCGACGCCGAGTTCAGCGTCACCAATGGCACCTACCGTGGCATCGCCCAAGTCCCTGGTGTCACTGATCGTAAAGAAGCCGAAAAATTCTTCGATGAAGCTCAAGCGAAGAAGGTTGCCGAAGAATCTCTCAAGCTCGGCATCGGCACAGTCTCCGACGAAAAGAAGCCAAAGAAAGAAAGCGCTCCACGCCTCTTCGACCTCACGACGCTACAACGCGAAGGGAATCGTCGATTCGGCTTCTCCGCCAAGACGACCCTCGGCGTCGCTCAAGCTCTCTACGAACGCCACAAGGCGCTGACCTATCCACGCACCGACTCCCAATACCTTCCCGAAGATTATGTGGGTAATGCGAAAGCTGCCTTACAGTCCCTCGAAGGTACTCACTCCGCGGGTGTCTTTGCCAAAGAAGCCTTACAAAAGGGTTGGGTCGATAAAGCCGGTAAACGTGCCTTCGATAATTCAAAAGTCAGTGACCACTTTGCCATCATCCCTACCGGCGTCATTCCCCAGGGCCTGACCGACGTTGAACAAAAAGTCTACGACCTCGTGGTACGTCGCTTCGTTAGCGTCTTCTTCCCGATGGCCGAATTTGAGGAAACCGTCCGCACCACGACCGTCGGGCAACACAACTTCCGCACCACAGGTAAAGTTTTAATCGTCGCAGGTTGGCGCGCCGTTTGGGGCCAAGAAGCCGAAGCTGAAGAAGATAAGGATAAAGAAGGCGCCGCCACCCTACCCGCCTTGGTCAGCGCCGACGGTGATCCTGCTAAATCCAAAGTGCTCGGCATCGATATCAAACAAGACGCCACCAAACCTCCGGCTCGCTACAATGAGTCGTCGCTCCTCGGTGCGATGGAAAATGCCGGCAAGCTCGTGGACGATGAAGCCCTCGCAGAAGCAATGAAGGAACGTGGTCTCGGCACACCGGCAACGCGTGCAGCTACCATCGAAGAACTTATCGCTAAGACCTACATCGAACGCCAAGGCAAAGAACTCGTTCCGCAGTCCAAGGCCTTCCAGCTCCACCAGTTCCTCCACGCCAAAGGCATGTCGGCACTCACCGAACCACAATTAACCGGTGAATGGGAATTTAAGCTCAAGGAAATCGAGAAGAATAAATATACGTCCCGCGAATTCATCGGAGCGATTAAAGACCAGGTTATTGAGATCGTGAAGATCCTCAATCAGCCACGTCCTTCATGGAAATTAGAACCTGAAGTACTTTCACCCACCGACAGCAAGCCCCTCATGACCGATGGGGAAAAGTATTACTCACAAGATAAAGTCGGCACCACGGATAAGCCCAAGATGGTTATCTATATGGCGATGAATGGACACACCATCACAGGAGCTGAGGTCGCCCAATTGATTAAGGATCGTCGCATCGGACCTTTCGACGATTTCAAGTCTATGAAGTCCGGCAAAAACTTCACCGGCTATATCGACTTGGTTGATCCGGATACCATCAAGCCACGTAACTCCGACAAGAAGCCTGCCGAAGAAACCAAACCTGCCGTCGAAGGCGAAGAAGCCGCACCGGCGAAGAAGCCGCGCAAGACGAAGCCTAAGGCTCCCAGTGGAAAACTTAAGGCGACGCTTTACTTCCCTCCTCGCGAAGGTGCCGACGGCAACCCTGATGCCTTTGAGCCAACTTGGCCTGTGCTCGGACCTTGTCCTGTGAGCGGCTTACCCGTTCAACAAACTCCAAGCGCTGGTTACCGCGTTTGCCCACAAAAAGCTCTCGAAGCTGGCGCCAAGAAAACCTTCAGCTTGAATGCACAAATGCTGCAGTGTCCGATTTCACCCGAAGATGTCTCGGCCCTGCTCAACCAAGGTCGTACGACAGAGAAACGCTTTGTCTCGAATCGCACCAAGCGTCCATTCAACGCCTTCCTCGTAGCCGACAAAGAAAAAGGTTGGTGGTTTGCCTTCCCTCCACGCGCCCCCAAAGGCAGCAAAGGAAAACCTAAAGCAGAGAAACCTGCTGAAGGCGGCGATCCTTTCTGAGCCCTTACTTAGTATTCGGAAAAGGCGACTCGAAGGTCTGTGTCGGAATACGTTCCTTCATGGGCACTCCGAGGGTACGTTCCAACTCGCGTAAGAAATCCAACTCAAGCGGCGAACCATCAGGCTTCTTGGAAAGCTCCTTTTCCCAGACTGGACGAAGGAAGACGTAAGCTTCGCGCACCTTACCACCGTCTTTGAGCAAACGAGCATGGAAGTACGGTGCATACCAAGGGAAAGGTGCCTTGCGGTATGAACGCAGGTAATAATCCGCACCGATGAGCGGGTCCTTGAGTTTGGTTTCTGCAAGATAACCCCCGAGTGCCAGCAAGGAGCCCGGGTTACGTACCACGGGCACGCCTTCTTCAATACCATCGAGTGCCTTCTGTGCGTACCGTTTAAAAATAGTTTCCTGGATGGGTACAGGAACATTGCGTCCACCACGGGCACGAACTTCCCAGTGTGCCATATCGAGCCCGACCATATTGGCTCGTTGCTCCCAAAAAGTATTGGACTGCGGAGACAGCAAACAGGCCACGCGGAGATGCGCTTCGGATCCCCGATCTTTACGTTCCCAAAGAATGTAACCACGGATCCATGTTAAGTCGGCGATAAGCGGGCGGAACCCGCCGAGTAATCCGAGGGCCGCACCTTGACCTGCGGTTAGTTCTAAATCTGCCCTTCGTAATTCAGGGACAGCCTTACGCGCCAAACTCCAAGCCCGCGAAGAACATTCGCCAGCGATAACGACGCCAACAATCACCAGCAAGATAACCCAACCGCGTGCCATTAGATTTCGCGGCGGCGGAATGCCGTGCAGGCTAAGAAGAGAATGACGACAAGGTAGACAGCCGCTGAAAGAGAGAGACTGCTAACAGTACCTGGCAGCACCGTGGACTGACCTAAGACGAGCGTCTCGCCAATATTGTACCCTTGAAGATTCGGGAAGATGCGTGTGGTGAGCCAGAGTGCACCACGCATGACCGTCGAAAGAACCGCTTCGGGATTCGCCAAGGTGTCTTGCGCAATCCAAACGAGCTGACTGGCCAGAACCGCCATCGAACCTACGACGACGGTGTACAAGAATGTTTGGGCCAATGAACCAACCAACAGCGCCACCGAGACAATGATTCCTAACCTCAGCCACTGGAGTAAAGCATGCTCAAACAAACCTAGGACGCTTACTTCGGGTGGCACAACTTGGAGAGCCATCGCCCGTGCAACCACATCCGGCTCGCGCACCAACAAAATAATCCCGATGAGCGCAGTCAGAGCGAACGTGAAGACCCCAAGCACCGCCCATGACCCAAAGAATTTTCCGAGGAGAAATTCGCCGCGCCCCACCGGCTTCGCCAAGAGCGTCAACGCTGTCCGGTTATCAATCTCCCCATAAAGTAACTGCGACGGGAGAACTACAGCGAGAATTGAACCGAAGAGAAAAAGCGCACCAAAACCTAAGTCCGCTAAGAACTTTAATTCGCCATGACCGAAGTCGATCGAGCGAAGCGGCACCGATCCTAAAATGAAAGCAGCTGCGAGTAATAGAAGGAAGGCGAGGAAGCGCTGACGAAGCGCCTCCAAGAATGTTACCCGAGCAATCCAGAAGATACGGGAGAACATAGCTTAGTCGCGGCTGCCAGTGACCAGCCGGCGGAAAAGGTCTTCAAGGGTTTGACGGGGGTGATCCACTTTCAAGACATGCGCACCGTGACGAGAGAGTGCTTCTTCGGCAGCCTGACGTGCGGCCGGCGTTAGCCCTTCGACGGATATCTGGTGGACGGCGCGCTGTGCGAGAACTTCGTCGATGTGACCTTCAAGGACTAGACGACCGCGATCCATAACCGCGATACGATCACAAACTTGCTCCACTTGACCCAATAAATGCGAACATAGCACAATCGTCTTACCGCGCTGACGCATTGCTTGAATCATTTTTCCAATGGCCGCGGAACCCACTGGGTCGACGCCCGCCGTCGGCTCATCGAGCACAATCAATTCAGGATCATGCACCACGGCCTGCGCGAGACCAATCCGTTGCAGCATACCTTTCGAGTAAGTGCCCACGCGACGATTCCCTGCCTCTGTCATCGAAGCCAACTCAAGTGCTTCGTCGGTGGCAGCATCCACACGGTCGGCAGCAACACCACTCAGTCGTGCACAGTAGCGCACTAATTCACGTCCCGTAAGAAAACGATGGAAGTAAGGCGCTTCAGGTAAAAAGCCAATTCGTGCTCGTGCTTCCGGCGAAGCAGAATCATGCCCAAGCAAAGTAAAGCTACCCGAGGTCGCCGGAACCAACCCTAGGACAATTTTCAGGGTCGTACTCTTTCCGCAGCCATTGGGCCCGAGCAGACCATAAACCTGGCCTCGCGGGATTGAGAGAGTCAGGTGATCGACCGCGCGAAGCTTAACCCCGCGTAGACCGACCCGAAAATCCTTGGTCAGGTCTTGGACGGAAATTGCAGGTTTGTCTGTCATACTTTTTTATGCACGCAGCGTAAAAGCGTCACAGGTACGAACACCGGTAAAGCTGCGTTGTTCGGTGGAACGAATATGGCCATCCATGTGTTTGGCGATTGCCTCAATAAATGCGTCCATTTCCGCTTCGGTTCCTTCCATGTGGAGGTAAACCCGACCATCCGGCAAGTTTTGGGCATAGCCAGTGACCTCAAAACCCTGAGCAACCCCCAAGGTTTGAGCACGAAACCCGACCCCTTGCACGCGGCCAGTATACCAAACATCGCGGTGGGAGACATGGGTTGACATCGTCAAGGCAACTTGGACACTATTCATAGTTCAACTTTACCTTCAAACGCAATCGCCATGCTTCCTCCTCTCTGCTTCCTCAACGGTGAAACGGCTATCGTTATCCTGTTGATTGCTGTTCTTCTTTTTGGTGGCTCCAAGCTACCCGAGCTCGCTCGTGGCATGGGCAAGGCTAAGCGCGAATTCAAGAAGGCTTCCGAAGAAGTCGAAGATGAAGTCCGCTCTGCGATCGACGAAGATGAGCGCCGCAAGACTCGCCTTCGCGAAATCGAAGACGAAGAACGCGCTAAGGTTCGGGCACGCATCGAAGAAGAAGAGCGTGCGCGCCGCCAAGGCGACGGTAAGTCCAACTAAGTTTAGTCAGGGACGATGTTTACCGGCCTAGTAGAGTCTACGGGCACGGTTACAGCTTGTTCCTCTACTCCATCAGGCGGACGCACCCTCACGGTACGTTCCAAGATCTACCTGGATACGAAACCCGGCGATAGCGTCGCTCACAACGGCTGCTGCCTAACGGTCGCGAACATCCAAGCCGACACCGCAACATTTGATCTTCTCGGCGAAACACTGCGTGCGACAAATTTAGGCGACTTGAAATCCGGCGATGCCGTCAACCTCGAGCGCAGTCTCCTTCCGACCACCCGCTTGGGCGGTCACTTCGTCACCGGCCATGTCGACACCACTGGTACCATCCAAAAGATTGAAGCGCGCGGAGCCGACGTCCTGTTGCGCATCGAAGCACCTTCCGAATTCCTGCGCTTTGTTATCCCGAAAGGATGCCTAACTGTTGATGGCATGTCTTTAACGGTCTCCGAGGTAGGCTCTACGTATTTCGACATTTGGATTATCCCCCACACCCTTGCGGTCACCAACCTCAGTCAACGCAAGCCAGGCCAGCGGGTTAACCTCGAATCCGACCTTTTAGCGAAGTACACAGCCAAGCTCCTCGGAAAGTAACTTCGCTTTAACGAAAATCATCAGTTGAAAAAAGCCGGGCTCTCGCAAGCGTAGTCGCGACCATGATTGAGTCCGCCCGCAAACCCGATTGGCTCCGCGCCCGACTTCCGAGCGGGCCCGACTACATGGACACGCGTCGCAACGTCGATGAACATAAACTTCACACCGTCTGCCAGTCTGCCCAATGCCCCAACTTAGGTGAATGTTGGTCCCGAGGTACGGCCACCGTTATGATCCTTGGCAACATTTGCACCCGGTCATGTACCTTCTGCGCCGTGCAAACGGGTCGCCCGACAGAACTCGACTTAGGCGAACCCGCCCGCGTTGCCGAATCCATCGCCCAAATGAAATTGCGCCACGTGGTCATCACCTCCGTGGCTCGTGACGATTTGAAAGACGGTGGTGCCTCTATCTGGGCCGCCACCGTACGCGCCGGGCGCCATCGCAATCCGCACACGACTCTCGAAGTTCTCCCTGCGGATTTCCGCGGCG
>CAJBPJ010000177.1 GCA_903957465.1 uncultured Opitutia bacterium | reverse complement strand
ACGACCCGCTGGGCCCCGATGAATTTGCAGGCTCAAACGTCCAGTCCCCGGGGTTCATTTCCCATCCGGTACCAGCACCGCCCTTAATTTCGTCTGGCACATCTTCTCTACCTATTTTGAACAAACGCACTTTTTCTTCTCCTTGATAAACGTTCGCCACTTTCTTGCCTGTGGAAACTTCAATGCCAAGGTAGCAGCAGAAGACGCCGCCCGGGGTTTCCCCTACGAGAATTTCCATGCCATAGCTTGTACCCGCAACGACATCAATCCAGGGTCCGGCGCGGAAAGGCGGTCCTCCACCGGGGCACCGACCATGATAGTCGATAAAAGGAATTTTCGGCTTGCCGCTAAAATCATCGTAAACACGTTCGGGATCCGCTGCGTGAACAACGGTTACGGCATCGATGGATGGTGCGTCATAGCCTGCATCGAGGGCGACTTTGTTGTCCCAGCGTACAACCATCAAATCATCGCAAAATCCAACAAAACGGAATTTTCCGGTAACCGGAGCTTTCACGCGGCCCTTGTAGTGGGCAATCCAGCGAGAGGGGCGGACTTTATCGGCAACCCCGTAAGCAGCGGGTGCTGCATTCGCCAAGCGGCTTGGGATGAAGAATTGTGTGCCGATGAGTTTATCGGGCGCCTGGTAGTAGGCGCGGAGCTTCTGTTCACTCCAGCGACTGTCCACGAACGCGTGTACTTGTTTTACAAACTCGGCAACAGCGCCCGCATTTTGAGAACTAAATTGCTCGGGGGCAGGCCCCATCATTTTTGGGTGTGGAGTGCGATCTTTCTCTTGTTTTAAATCATAAAAAGTTCCGACCAAACCATTAGTCCCGAATTTTGCACCAAAGAGGCCGACAAAATTTTTCCCATTACCTACGCCTGCGCCTTTGCCGGAGCCAATCCCGCCGCCCGATCCTCCACCAAAACCTTTTGACGATCCGCCACCCGTCATGCCACTGATGAGCGAGGCCGACGATGTTGTGGGAATGTCTGGAAGTGCGAGCGTGGAGCTGCTCGACTTCGAAGTAATCCGCGCAGAAGTTTTGGCTAAATTTTTAGCGTTCTTCGGCTGGAGTTTGTGCTCAAAGATTTTTGCACGTTCGCCTGCGGCCCCGCCACCCGCTCCCGTGGCAAAGGTATCAGGATCTGTCTTGGCGGTATCTGTCCAACTCGAGACCACCCAGGCACCAAAGAGAATGAGCAAGACAGCGTGGAAGACGATGGATACGACGAGTCCGTCGCCACCGATTTTCTTCCAAAAGGGCTGCCGTCGCACCAAGACCTCACCCTGATTAGCCTCTGAATAATCAACAGCAGCGCCTTCAGGCAAAGGTGCGTCCTGAGGCTCTTCTTGAGGAGGCTTTTCCACAAGGAATGCATATATAGATTGGCTTTTAAAAGCCAGCCTTTGCACAGCTTCCCCGCTTCCCTTTCTCCCGGAAGGGCTTTATGTGTTTATTTGCATGTCTCAGCTAACAGGCAAAAGGATTGTCCTCGGTGTTACCGGGTCCATCGCTGCGTATAAAGCAGCCGATTTGGCCTCGGCGTTGAGCAAGCTAGGAGCAGACGTGCAAGTTGTGATGACCCGAGGCGCAGCCCAATTCATTACGCCGATGACATTACAGGTTCTTTCGCGCCGGCCGGTAGCGACAGATTTATGGGATGAAGGCAAGGGCTGGGTCCCCGGGCACATCGAACTTGCCGATACAGCGGATCTTTTACTCGTAGCCCCAGCGACCGCAGATGTGATCGCACAATTTTCTCACGGCCTAGCACCTGACTTACTCCCAAGCATCTACTTGGCGACCCGTGCACCCGTGATGATTTGCCCCGCGATGAATGGTAAGATGCTCGAACATCCTGCAACGGTTGCGAACCTTGCGACACTCAAGGCGCGCGGGCATGTGATTATCGATCCTTGTGAAGGAGTGCTTGCTTGCGGCTATGAAGGCAAAGGCAAGCTTGCGCCGGTCGACGAGATTGTCGCCCGCGTGGTTTCTGTCCTCGTTGCTTAACGATGGAAGGCGCTGCGCTCAAAGAGCGTCTTCGCGCCGCAGCGCTCGAGGCAGGATTTGACGCCTTTGGCGTTGCGGCCGTTCCGGCCGAAGTTCGCGCCGATTATTTTCATAAGTGGATTAAAGATGGCATGCATGGCGACATGGCTTGGCTGGCGAGGAACCCCGAGCGACGCACCAACCCGTCACAAGTTCTTCCAGAGGCTCGCAGCGTAATTGTGCTGGGGGCAAATTACTGGCAACCCGCACCCGTACGGGATTTCCGTATAGCGACCTATGCGCTCGGCGAGGACTATCACGATTTGCTGCTGCAGCGACTTGAGCGCGTCTGCGCCGTCATGCACGCAGCCGGTGGCGCTCAAAAGCCTTATGTCGATACGGGCCCCGTCCTCGAAAAACCTTTTGCGGCAGCAGCTGGACTCGGCTGGCAGGGAAAAAATACTCTGCTCATTCACCGTAAACACGGCACCTGGCTTTTGCTTGGCGTTATTCTAACCACATTAGATTTACCGCCAGATGCAGCCGAACCCGATCACTGTGGAAGTTGCACGCGTTGCCAAGATGTCTGCCCGACAAAAGCTTTTCCAGCTCCGTACCAATTAGACGCCCGTCGTTGTTTAAGTTACCTAACGATTGAGCATAAGGGTCCCATCCCACTTGAATTTCGCGAAGCGCTCGGCGATCGCGTCTTTGGCTGTGATGAATGTTTGACGGTGTGCCCGTGGAATCGTTGGGCCCAAGTTACCCGAGAGCAACGCTTCGCCGCACGTGAAGTGCCACCTTTGCGAGAAACCTTAGGATGGGACCAGGCCGCATTCGACGCCTGCTTTACAGGTACGCCGATCAAGCGGCTCGGCCTTGAGCGATGGCTGCGCAATGCGCTGACTGTACTGGGTAATGTCGGCACAGCCATGGACCTT
>CAJBPJ010000176.1 GCA_903957465.1 uncultured Opitutia bacterium | reverse complement strand
GGGTGCGGCTGCTTTTGCCTCAGGCTCCTTTTTGCTCGTTTTGGTTGCGAGTGCGGGCTGGGCTAGGGGCTTCATGGTGCCAGCCTGAATGGCATTCTGAATGTAAGCAGCGACTGCGTGCACGCAGAGTTTTCGGCGACGAGCGACATCGCACGCGCAACCGTTTTTCAAGAAGGTGGTCGATTGAAGATCGATTTCGGTATCACGTGTACCGTTGCCATCATCCACGGTGGCGATGGCTAAGGGGTGCTTCCAGGAGGCGCGAGTGACTTTGCCTTTTTGAACTAATTCCTTGGCTGTACGCACAGTCACGCCGCCAGCGAGCTCGATGAGCTCGTCCTCGGTTAACGTAGGTAAGGGTCGACTGGATGCCATATGGCAGGGCGGGGCGGGTGTCTTTGGTGACACCACGCAATTGTGGGCTAAATTGGGAAAAACGAACGCCCCTCTTAGAGAGCGACGTCCTGTGTCAGAACCCCGGGGAGCATCGTGAAGGTGCCTACGGGGGTGGTCGGACCAGTCATTACGATGCTATAGTCATCCCCGATGCCAATCTCAATTTTACCCCCCGGCATAAGGACGGTTACATCCCTGTCTATAAGGCCTAGACGGCGGGCAACGGCTGCGGAGGCTGAAGAACTTGAGCCTGAGGCGAGGGTATAGCCTGCGCCCCGTTCCCAGATTTCGATGCGGATTGTCGATCGGTCGATGATCTGGAGGAATTGGACATTCGTCCGATTTGGGAAAGAGGAATGGGTTTCGAGATGAGGACCGTAAGTTTTGGCAAGCTCGGCGGTCGCCTCGCTGACGAGGATGACGCAGTGAGGGTTTCCGACGTTGGCTGCACAGAAGCCGAAACTTCGGCCATTGGCTTCGATACGCTCATCGATGACTTGTCGGGTTGGACCTGTCATAGGGATGTCTGTCGAGGTAAACGAAACCTTACCCATCTCTACGCGGATGCGTTCACCACCTTGACGAACTTCACAACGAACCATGCCTCCGATTGTGTGTACATTAAACGGCTTACCTTCGGTGACGCGACTGGTCTCTAAGAGGTGGCGACAGAAAATACGAATGCCGTTGCCGGATTTTTCTGCTTCAGATCCGTCAGGGTTAAAAATTCTTAAGCCAAATGCGCCATCGGTGCGCTGAATGGGTCCGTAAAGTAGTCCATCTGAACCTAAGCCGTAATTACGGTGGCAAACTTTTTGGATGGCACGTTTGTCGAAGAGTGCAGGGCATGCGGAAGGCTCTAAAACGAGGTAATCGTTTCCGAGAGCGTGGTACTTGTCGAAGCGCATGGAGGCTAGAAAGTGAGGGCTAGTCTCTATCTTGCAAGCGTGGTCGACCTTGAACTTTTAAAGTTTAGGGCTACTTTTATACCCGTCCGATGCGCTTTCTGACCTATTTGCTTCTCCCCTTGGTGGCATCCGCTGCTGAAGGTACGCCCCCCAATATAGTCGTTATCTATGCCGACGACATCGGTTGGGGTGACCTTGGTTGTTACGGCGCAAAGGTCATACCGACTCCCCATATCGACCGATTAGCCGCGGAGGGTACGCGTTTTGTCTCGGGTTACTGCACATCTGCGAGCTGTACGCCTTCACGGTATGGCATGCTCACGGGCGAGTACCCTTGGCGTCGCAAAGGAACAGGCATTTTGCCGGGTGATGCTGCGCTCATCATACCGCGTTCGCGACCAACTGTTGCGACGGCACTTAAGGCCGCCGGCTACACGACAGGCGTTGTTGGAAAGTGGCACCTTGGTCTGGGAGAGCTTGAGGTGAATTGGAATCGTCCCATCAAGCCTAGCCCGCGCGAAGTGGGTTTTGATTACAGCTTCATCATGGCAGCAACAGGTGACCGCGTTCCCTGTGTCTTTGTCGAAGATGGCTCCGTTGTCGGCCTTGATCCCAAAGATCCGATTGAAGTCAGTTATAAACGTCCATTTCCCGGCGACCCTGATTTGAAGTCAGGAGAAGTTCGCGCTGCCCTCGCCATGGATTGGTCGCATGGGCATAACATGGCTCTCGTCAATAAAGTCGGTCGTATTGGTTGGATGCGTGGCGGCGCCTCGGCGATTTGGGATGACACGACAATGGGTGATAACTTTGCGACGAAAGCTTGTGAGTTTATCGCACGGAATAAATCAAAGCCGTTTTTCCTTTATTACGCGTCGCATGAAAATCACGTGCCGCGAATTATCCATCCGCGTTTCGTTGGAAAAACGCCGCTCGGCCCGCGTGGAGATGCTATCGTCGCCTTTGATGACCAAG
>CAJBPJ010000175.1 GCA_903957465.1 uncultured Opitutia bacterium | reverse complement strand
CGCTTTTAAAACGCGCGCTGATTAAATCATATAAGGGCTGGCAGGAAGTTCGTCGCTTCCTGTGCGCCCTGAGACATGTTCTCTCTGCGAAATTTAGCTAATCTACTTATCTCCTAAAAACTCAGGCATCGGCTGTTCGGCCGAGTGATTAATGCCGGAGCGCGCAAAGACTTTAAAGAAGGTCCGATAGATAATCTTTAGGTCGAGCCATAGTGACTGGTTGTCGACATACCACACATCGAGTGCAAATTTCTGCTCCCAGCTAATAGCATTACGACCATTAATCTGAGCCCAGCCTGTAACGCCTGGCCGAACTTCCATACGGCGGCGCTGGGTGGCATTATAGCGCGGAAGATAACTCATCATTAGCGGCCGTGGACCGACTACGCTCATCTCACCTATCAAGACATTCCACATCTCTGGAAACTCATCGAGGGTAGAGGCACGTAAGAATTTTCCGAAAGCAGTGAGACGTTCGTTATCAGAAAGTAACTTTCCCTCTGCATCCCGCGCATCAGTCATCGATCTAAACTTAACAATTCGGAAGGGCTTACCGTCTTTGCCAGGCCGCTCGTGCAAAAAGAGCACGGGCGACCCAAGCTTCATACGAACAAGAATCGCAACAACCACGAGAAGCGGCGAAAAGACAATCAGCCAGCCCAGCGAAAAGAAGATGTCGAAAATTCGTTTAGCCACGGTCAGCGAGATTGTAGGGAGATGCGCTCGATGGTCACCTCGCGGAGGGTTGGCAGGCTGTCCGTAAAAGCAATCTCGACCTCCGCAACCGTACCCACGTTCGCGCCAACGGGCACTTCAAGCACCGTGCGGCCCCAAACGCGAACGCTATAGGGTAACGTCTTAGATGCAGGCGGAGGCGGGGGTGCATGCAGCACCTTCGGGGCGGCAGGCGCTTTAGGTGTTTCCGGGAAACGCACCGCCAGGACGACAGCCCCTTCAGAAATAGATTCCGCAGCATCCGCATCAACGCTGACGCGGATAATTTCACCCGGAGCAACCGTCACGCGCTTAAACAGCCGTCCCTGTGGCGCACGTATTGCCAAGAAATTACGCGCCGAGGAAACCGCCGCAGGGTATGCCAGCCGCATCGTCCATTCTCCAGCGGGATAATTTAGCAAACCCTTCCAAGCGACAACCCGCGGCAATCCTGCATCAGCCATGCGCATGGCAATCCGCGCCGCAGCAGGCGCTTCACTCGGTATGACAAGCTGTTTGCGCTCGTCTGGTGAAAGCCGTGCAGCGAGCAAAGGCCAGGGATTTGGTTGTACTGAAGCAGACCACTTTACCGGAAGACTACCCGGCCACTGCGCGCGCAGAACTTCGCTCTCTGCCTGATCGCGTGCCAACTCTGCCGCCATCATTTTTTGCCAGCCATTCAACGGCTCATCTGAAAGCTTTTGTCCGGCGGCATTGGCTAGTCGAGAGCGCGCGGCTTCGGCTACGCTGAGTTTCCATACGACGATGAACTGTGCCAGCCGCATCCGCATACGGTTGTGTCGCGCATCGCTAGGCGCTTTTGCCAATACGCGTTCGGCGGCGGCTAAATCTATTTCAGCGGCGGCTTGGAGCGCCGGGGTAAGTAATTCGGCAGCTGAACATCCATCACGCCAACCGACCAGCCATTGCGCAGGCATACGTCGGACAGCTAAGTTGCCCCACACATCTTCAAACCGACTATACAAGGTAATCATCGCGGGTGCGGCCGGACCATAAGCAGCATCAAACCATTGCTGCGCGAGCCGGGCAGGGTTAGCACGCGCATCTGATAGTAGCTTGGCGCCAACCCACGCCTTAGGCGCGTCATACACCCAAAGAGGATCGAGTTCGGCGTACCAACAACAAACTCCAGCTTGATGGGCTGCGACAATCGATTGTGTGAGTGCCGGTAAATGTACGCGCGGGATTACCACGTCCCGTCCAAACCAATAATCCCAAATTCCAATGCGTCGTGCCCCACTACGTCCCCACGCTACGAGATTCGTTGCGTCCATTTTTGCGAACTCAGGGTTCGCATACTGAATGCGGTCAGCACAGATAGCCGGAAAGATAACGGGGCTAACTTTCACCTTGGGGCAGGCAGCTGCATCCAAATACGCAAGGCACCCAATAGCATGGTCGCCCGGAGGCGCCCAATCGAGCGCTGCCACTTTATTTAGAAAGTCAAAAACGTAATCCGACCGATTAGGCCGTCCATCATACATACCCTTGGGCTGAGCAACATCGGCGTCTTCATAAACAAGCGAATCATTGATGCCTAGATTGACTGCGAGCGCCTGAGGATTCTTTGCGAACCATTCTTTACTGTAAGCCGCAACTGTCGCCGCGGCTTGAGGATGAGAAAGCTTGGGCTGTGCAGAACGTCCACGGATCGCGTTCGCAGGCGTTTCGGCATTTACCCCTAGCGTAAATTCTGGCTTTGAACCGAGTGCAGCATAAAGGCCGTGCGTACATTTTGGACGTTCTCCGTAGCCAACACGTCGCGCCCATGCAATGGACTCCGAGTCAATCATTCCAGACACCGACCTCCAGGCAAAGCTTGGTCGCCAGACTTCATCAGCTGGCAAGCCGACTTCACGTAGAGGCTTAAAGTCAGCACCGTTCACGCCTGGCATCACAAAGATCATCCCGAGCGCTTGCTCGCAGAAGCGCCCTGTGGCGATGTAGGTGGCCGTCGGATTATTTCCAACGAGGAAGACAAGCTGTCCGCGTGTCGCTCTGACGGCCGTATCGCCATCTGCCGCTGGTACGACAATACCTGCTTTTGTAGCAGCCAAAGTGCGCCCCAATGCGATACCAGGTCCTGACGCAATCACCCCACTGCCCTCTTGACGGATCTCTGGACGTACACCGGTGACGTCTTTACACGCATCCGCCAAAGACTGAGCGGCGGCATACTCATCGAATTCAGGATTTTCAGATACCCAAATAGGCCCAAGCCAACGGCCATTCAAACAGAGCGCCGTCTTTTCTGTTAGCTCGGGCTTAGACGCAACGCATCCAGAACAAAACAAAGCAATAATGAGCAAGGCTCTGGACACGACATTGTTATAAAGACGCCGCTGCAGGACGGGAAGCAGGAATAACTCTACGGAGATTAAGGAGGATAGCCTTAGGGAGTCCCTGCGATGGCTCTGTAGAGCAGACATCGCATTTCCGCGGTATGCACTCACGCCGTCTCGCCAAAAGCCTCCTGCTTCTACTCGGCCCCTGGATAAAAAGTCCAGGCGCAGAGATTAACTGGGACAACCAAGGCGGGAGCACATCTTGGAGTTCGGTTGCAAATTGGTCGTCAGACGTTTTGCCGGCGGGCGGCGACACCGTTTATTTTTCAGACACCAACACCATCCCGTCACTGATTTCAGTTAACACAAGTTACCCTGATACAGGCAGCGCTCTGAATCTTTATTTTAACGCCGGCCACAACATGACACTGCGCGGGACTACGGGCACGGAGTTTTATGTAAATTCTATCACTATAGCTGACGCTTACTGCTACACCTTGGATATGTCAGTGAATGGACGGCAAACGGCCTCGGG
>CAJBPJ010000174.1 GCA_903957465.1 uncultured Opitutia bacterium | reverse complement strand
TACATGACCATGGCCGAGTTTAGTCGACTCAACCAAGAACGTGAAGCTGCTGGAGAAGCACTTTATGCCAACCCGCGCAATCTCGCCGCAGGCACCGTCAAGCTACTTGATAAAGCAGAAGCAAAGAGCCGCCGTCTCAGCATTGTGTGCTATGGCCTCGGCGCATCCCAACCCGCAACCTTTGCGTCGCTCACAGATTTCAACGCTCAGTTAAAAACCTGGGGCTTCCCGACATCGGATCTTTTCACAGCAGTTGAAGGTAAAGCCAATGCCTGGAAGGCCATTCAAAAACTCGACACAGCACGGCGTGAGTTACCCTACCCTACGGACGGTGCCGTTGTGAAAGTGAATCGCATCGACCTCCAAGAGCGCGCAGGTGCTACCAGCAAATTCCCTCATTGGGCTGTGGCTTTTAAATTCCCGCCCGACCAAGCCGAAACACTCCTCCGCGCCATCAGCATGCAAGTAGGCCGCACCGGCGTCATCACACCTGTCGCTGAACTTGAGCCTGTACTGCTCGCTGGCTCAACCGTCGCCCGTGCGACCTTGCACAACGCCGACGAAATTCTCCGTAAAGATATTCGTGAAGGCGACACCGTGCGCATCCAAAAGGCAGGCGAGATTATCCCCCAAGTTCTCAGTGTGGTGACGAAGTTACGTCCCAAGGATTCAAAGCCTTTCGATTTCGAGGCGCGTCTTGAAGAACTCGGTCTCGATGCCACCCGCATCAAAGGCGAGGCTGCTTATAAATTACGTGCGCCGAGTCGTGAGATGAAAATTCGCCGGCTCGTTCACTTCGCATCTAAGCACTGCCTGGATATTGATGGCCTCGGGGATGCCGTGGCGGAACAACTCATTGACGTCGGCTTAGTTGACGCCCCAACCGATGCCCTTTCGCTAAAAGAAACTGAGTGGGCTCTACTCGATAAGTTTAAAGAGAAGTCGGTTGAAAATATGATCGCAGGCATCGAAGCGGCTAAATCACGGGAGCTCTGGCGAGCGATTCATGCCCTGGGCATCCCGAATGTCGGCATGCAGACAGCCAAAGATCTCGCACGCCATTTCAAATCACTCGACGCGTTAGCCTCCGCCAAAACATCAGACTTACTCATTACCACTGAAGGCACGAAAGGTGGCGTTAACCAAGAATCTGTTATTTCAGGAGTCGGGGCTAAGGTATCCGAATCCATCTTATCGTTCTTTAGTGATCCGAATCACCGCGACTGGGTTAAAGCGATGCGCAAAGCTGGACTCACCCTCGAAGATTCCGCTTCAGCGGCAGCCACCGTTGAAGGCATCGCCGGCAAGACCTTTGTACTTACAGGCACACTGCCAACACTGGCACGCGACCAAGCCCGTGACTTAATTGAAAAAGCCGGCGGAAAAGTTTCAGGCAGTGTCAGCAAGAAAACTGACTACGTCGTCGCCGGCGAAGAAGCCGGCTCGAAGCTCGATAAAGCTCAAGAGCTCGGTGTGAAGGTTATCGATGAAGCGGCATTGAAGAAATTACTCGGCAGCTAATGTGTTAGGTAGGGTCCGCTCGCCGAGCGGACCGCGGTCGCCTCGGCGAGGCGACCCTACCCGATTGCTGTCACTGGTAGGGAGGCCTCTCCGAGGCCTCCATACCCTCCAACTCAATTGCCTAGCAACTTGTCGACGGCTCGCAGGATAGCCGAGACTCAGGCTTCCCATGGAGCCCAAGATTGGCCATCTATAGGTATGAAGTGGACCTGGATCCTT
>CAJBPJ010000173.1 GCA_903957465.1 uncultured Opitutia bacterium | reverse complement strand
CGCGCCTGGTACAAACTCACGCACCGTGACATGGGACCTTACTCGCGCTGCCTCGGGCCGCACGTCGCACCCGCTCAGCCATGGCAAGATCCTGTCCCCACCGTCGACCATCCTTTGATCGACGCTACTGACATCGCTGCACTCAAGAAAACACTTCTCAGCTCAGGTCTCACCACAGCCCAACTCGTCACAACCGCTTGGGCCTCCGCCGCAACATTCCGCGGCAGCGACAAACGTGGCGGCGCCAACGGCGCGCGTATTCGCCTCGCACCTCAAAAAGATTGGGAAGTTAATCAGCCCGCTGAGCTCGCCAAGATTCTCGCGGTTCTCGAAAAAGTGCAGACGACTTTCAATGCTGCCCAAAAAGGCGGCAAGAAAGTCTCTCTCGCTGATGTGATTGTTCTCGGTGGCTGTGCCGCCGTCGAAGTCGCTGCAGCAAAAGCTGGCGTACCCGTCACTGTGCCCTTCAGCCCAGGACGTACCGATGCCACCCAAGCGATGACCGACGTCGACTCCGCCGCTTACCTCGAACCCAAGCACGATGGCTTCCGTAATTACCTCGGACGTAAACTCGACCGCCCTGCGGCCGAGGATCTCGTCGATCGCGCCCAACTTCTCACACTGACACCACCCGAGATGACCGTACTCGTCGGCGGGATGCGCGTGCTCGACACCACTGTGCTCTTCCCAGGGCTCGGCGTCCTCACCAAGCAGCCTGGCGCTCTGAGCAATGACTTCTTTGTCAACCTCCTCGATTCCAGTTTAGTCTGGGAGAAGGCCAAAGTCTGCGACTACTTCTTCGAAGGTCGCGACCGCAAATCGGGTCAAGTCGTCTGGAACGCCACAGCCGTCGACCTCGTCTTCGGATCCAACTCACAGCTCCGCGCGCTCGCCGAAGTCTACGCAAGTGACGATGGCAAGCCGCTGCTCGTGCGCGACTTCGTCGCCGCGTGGACCAAGGTCATGAACCTTGACCGGTTCGACATGCCACGTCGCTAATCGCCCTGCCACGCTTCGCGTGCAGCCAGCACCCTCCGATATCACACTCGCGGCCGACCTCGCCCGCGCAGGACGCTCCGTTGAACTCAGCGCACTCCTCGCGCGCGGCTTTCCGGTCGACGCTACTGACGACAAAGGAAATACACCGCTGATGCTCGCGGCCTACCACGGCCACACCGAGACAGTGCGCGTTCTCCTTAAAGCCGGAGCCACACCCGACGCACGCAATGCCAAAGGTCAAACACCACTCGGCGGTGTCGCCTTCAAAGGTTACGTCGAAATCGCGCGCCTGCTTCTCGATGCGGGTGCCGATCCCCTCGCCGACCAAGGTGGCTCCACGCCAGCCGACTTCGCCACGACCTTCGGCCGCACCGAAATTCTCACCCTACTTCGCGAACGCACTGGCAACACCGCCCTCCCCACCCGCTGGTATAGTAAACTAATCGGCTGGATACGGGGATAGTGGTACTAGCGGTGCGAGCGGTGATAGCGGAGTTAGCGGTGGTAGCGGTGGTAGCGGTGCTAGCTGGTTAGCGGACTGGCGGACTGGCTCTCGATCACAGCATTGTCACCACCGCATCAATTGACTTCACGCCAGCCGGACAAGTAACCGTAACGCGGTAAGTGCCTGCGGAGTTAACTGTAAGCGTAGCACCTGTCTGTCCCAGTATTTCGTCACCATTCCGGCTCCATTTAAAGGTAGCTCCTTTGTAGCCTGTAACTGTTGCAGTAAGCTTCGAAACGCTGCCCGCCTTGAGAGTTACAAAGGGCGCATATGACTTGTTAACCATGACATCAACAACGGCAACTTTAGTCGCTTTACTCACAAATGTGTTAGCCGGACCTTTAACGGTGATCGAATAATCAGATGCATCAGCTAGTGTAGCCGATGTGATCTGTAGTGTACTACTTGTCGCACCGACGATAGCTTTACCCTTCTTGAGCCATTGCAAAGCAAGCGGTCCTGTTCCGGAAGTAACCGCTGAGAGTGTTAAATTACTACCAGTAAGTACAAGTGAGGGCGCAGTGACAACTGCACCTGCTGATACAATAGTGCTTACAGCGCAAGAATTAGTCTTTAGTACACCAGATGATGTTGTGAGATAGGCTTCGTACGTAGCTGATGTTCCGGGCGTTCCAGAAACAACCGATAAGCTAGATTTTGTTGCACCTGAAATAATAGCGCCGTCTTTCTTCCAAATTATAGTAGGTGTAATACCAGTAACTTTGAAAGTGAGTGTTAGCTTTCCGCCAGGCAGCATGGCGGAGCTTGACGGCAAGTCGGTCGTAAAAACAGCGACTGCGACATTTGCAGCAGTTGTCGTTATCTCCTGAGCTCCTGAAACGACCTTCACCGTGTAACTACCAGCAGAGGTGGCCTGAACAGATGCAATCTCAAGTTTTGATTGGGTGGCACCGGCAATTGCGACTCCGTTCTTGAGCCACTGATAAGTCATCAGCGCGCCTGAAGTAGCGACTACCTCAAGGGTTAAAGAAGTGCCTGCCTTAACCAGTTGTGAAACAGGTGATGTAACAATCGCCAAAACAGTTGTGACCTGTACATTGGCCGATGATGACGTGACCGAGCCAGCTTTACTCGTTACGACGACATCGTAAGCGCCTGCCTGTGAGGAAGAGATGCTAGATAATGTCAACGTAGCCTGCGTTGCTCCGCTAATCGCTACACCGTTCTTACGCCATTGATACGTCACAGATAGCCCAACAGTGGATGCCGCGGACAAAGTCACATTACTGCCAGACTGGAATGTACCCCCAGTAGGATTAGAAGTGATTTGAGGCAGGACATTACCAGTAATGAAGTCCGCCTTAGCCAAGGCCGCATCTGCGTCGACCATACCTCCGGTAGCTACCTTGCCAGAAAGTGCGGCAACAGGACGTGCCGTGGTGAGGATGATGTCTCTCACTTGCGCCGCCGTAAGTTCAGGTCGGTGAGCCCAGACCATCGCGGCGACACCAGCGACAATGGGGGCCGAGAAAGAGGTGCCCTGGGTGTAGCCGTATTGGGGGTTGTCGACATCGAAGTCGTCGACTGCGGTCACCTTTACGCCTAGTATAGCAACTCCGCCGCCCTCCACGCTGGAATCAGACTGAAGCCTGAATCTCATGCGAAAGGTGGTGTAATCAATATCGGATATGTCCGTTTGCACGTAGCCGGAATTCGTACCCTTAAACATCTCGTAGGTGTACCAATTCACGTCGTCTGTTGTCACATCAAGCGTGGCTATATCATCAGCTAAGTCAGAAACCCCGATCGCCTCGATGCGAAGCCCTGCGTAAGTGCTGGCAGATATCAATGGTGACTGAGCATAAGTATCGGTGTAGGGCAGATACCCGCTGTAGAAAAGCTCGTCGTGGTCGCAAAGATATCCAAGTGATGCAGACCATGACCTGACGGAGTAACTGCCAGGCATGTACCAAGACGTCCATCCATTCATGGATCCCTGTCTGAAGTCGTAAATCACAACGACAACTCGGCTAACATCTGGTGCGCGAATCTGCGTCCCAGGAGCAGCAATATCCACCGAGTTCCGACCCCAGCACGAGAAACTCGCGAGACCCCCGGTGCGGTCCTGTGCTGCCACAGAAATAATGGCTGCGGAGTCATAACTTGCGGGATATGAAGGTGAAGTGCCGTCATTATCCGAGGATTCATTCCCAGCAGCTATGACGGCAAGGATGCCGAGGCCAACGAGTTCCCTGTAAGCTTGGGCCTCGAGGCTGCTATAGGATGGTCCGCCAAGGCTGAGATTGATGATTTTACAATCATCATCCACTGCGGTCGCCAACGACAAGAGCACATCATCTACATAACTCGATCCGAACCTGAACTTGGGCACCCCGCCCCTGGCAAATTGATCGAAGACGCGGTAAGCCCGAATCTCCACACTGTTCGAGATGCCTGCTCCACCCTCTCCATTCCCGATTGTGGCACCAATCACGCCCGCCACCATGGTACCATGTCCATTCTGATCAAGCGGGTAGCCGTCTTGGTCGTACCAATCATAACCCCACACATCATCGACAAGCTGATTGCCATCGTTATCCACCTGATTGGCAAACCCCCCAACGACTTCGGCGGACTTGGTATGGATTGAACCAACCAAATCCTTGTGAAGAAAGGCTACACCCGAATCGATCACGGCAACCCTTACCTTTGCTCTCTCGACAAAACGCTGACGGGCCCCCTCCCAACGGATATCAAAACCCGAGGGTCCGCTATAGCCGTCGACAGCCTGGCCAGTGTTCTTGAGGTACCATTGGTTGCCATACTCTGGATCGACAGCCTTCAAAGTGCGGACCCAGTTCGGCTCAGCGACCTCAACGGCAGAATCTGTCGCGACGCGCGCCGACTTAGCCAGCGGTACCTCATCACCTTGGTAGGTATAAATGCGAATGCGGAAGGTCTTAATCTCCTTTCGAAGGGATAATCCATGCGCCGCCTCAACTCGCCGGATGTCGTCGGCGGTCGCGGAGCTACGGAATTTCACCAGCACCACACCTGGTTCGGCTTCCTCCGCTGCACGACAAGCAACCGATAATAGAACGAGAACGATGGCGAGCCTACGCATAGGCCACTAACCTAACCTAAAAGTCCAGAATATCTACATTTACTTTAGATTGTAATGTAAAATGTACCGTTCAAACAAAGAGGGTCGGCCTATCGGCCGACCCTCGTGCTATGATAACTAACTAAACTTAATTAGAAGCTAACGCCAACTCCGAGGGAGAAGGTATTCTCACCTTCAACAAGACCGTACGCGTCTTCAGTAGAGAACGCAGCGGAGATGTCAAATTGACCGATGTTATAGCGGATAGACGCAGTAACAGGCGTGACATCAATGTCTCCGAATGCTGTCTCAGAAGACAGGTGAGAAACGTTGACCGCAAACTCAAGTTCCTTGGAGAACGCATAACGGTAACCGAGAGAAAACGCATCTTGTTCGCCAATGTTACCGGCTAAACCACCTCCAACAACAATAGCACCGATACCATAGGCATAACCGAAGTTAACTTCGCCCGATCCAACAGCGAAGCGTGCACCCAGACCGATGCGTGTAAGGCGACCATCAAGACTGAATCCCAAGACATCACCGCCAACATCAACATAACTGGCAGAAGCAGTGAGGTATTCACCCAGTGCGGCGTTTGTAGATACGGTCATGTACTCAGCGTCACCGGATTTCGAAAAGCTGACGCCGACACGATCCTGGCTAAGTACAGGTGCGCGCTTGGAGGACATAGAAGTCTGGGCAGGCAACGAAGCACTGGCCAAGACGAGGAGAGCAATGATGGGGGTAGTATTTTTCATGAGAGTCTAGATAGATACGCTAACCATACTTTATTTCAAGCAACTTTCTTATATAACCCTATAATACTTTGAGCGCTTTATGTTAGCGTGCTCCAAGCACACACGTAGTTAAGGGCATTTAGGAGCCCTACCTGTATGTCAGTCTTACTTTATAATTAATCGACGTTCTGAGCAGTCAGGAACATCGACTTCGACAAGGAAGCAAAGAACGATTGATAAGGTGCAGGATCGACAACGGCTTCCTGGGCATATTCAGCGCTCGCACGTACTAGCATCTGTTTGGCATTACGTGGCCGGACAGTGACCGTCATGCGCAGCGCATAGCCATCAAGCTTGGTTCCCGTAACTGTACCAAGGGCTAAATCTGCCTTATCAATGACGAATCCAAGATCTTGGAGCGTCGAAATAACCGAACGCATCGTCTTCTCTTTATCAGCAATATCAAACGCGCGACTCTGGATTTGGCGGAGTTCGACCTGATTGTTTCCAGAATCGAGTACGCTTGCATTAGCGTTACGCACACAGCCGATCATGGCTAATGATGAAGTGCAAAGAGCTAAGGCTAGAAGAATTTGTTTGTTCATTGTGAGTTAAATTTTTTGAGCTTCTAAAAATACTGATTTAGAGAGTTTCTGGAAAAAGTCTTGGTAAAGCTCTTCGTCTGAAAGCCACTCAAGTTTTGTCACCCTGCCGAGGCTATCGCGCACGACACGCTGAAATGTTGCCCGTACGACCCAATCCTTACCGGAGACATTACCGGTGCTTTTAACGACAATGCAGAGGCGAATGCGCTGATCGCGATCCATACTGTTGGCAGCGTTGGCACCCAACAGCAGAGCCACTGCAAAGCGTTCACCGCCACTACCAGCCTCACGATTCTTTGAGCAAGCGAGTACACCAAGCTTTGTCTCTGACTCATCAATCGCAAAGCCCATGTCCTGGGCAACGCCTGCACACGCACCGAGAATGTTCTCATCTGTGGTGCCCGTAAATCGACGGGCCTCGAGTTGACGACGCTCTAAGGTATCGCCATTCAGCGCGAGTGCGTCTTCAGGAATGCCGCGTTGGCAACCGACAGCAAGGACCGCAACGCAAAGAAGCAGAAAACGGTTCATCTTAGAATTTCGAACTGTGGTAAGCTAAGTCACGAACCTTACCGGCTTTATCAAATTTAACGATAATCGTGAGTGTCGAGTTGCTGCGTTCAGCTGCAGCAGCACCGCCACCAACTAAAAGAGTAAGAGGTCCGGATGCAGCAGTGGCGCGCACGGAAGTCGTCACACGGTCATAGATCCAAACATTACGCCCTTCGTCATCTGTAGAGACGATGTTAGGTGAACCAAGTTGCTCAGCCACTTCAGCGTCGGACATACCAACGCGAACACTTCGCTGAACAGCACCAACAGAAAGTTTAGAACGATCTTCGCCATTAACAGACGAGTGAACATCTTGTGGGTTTAGACATCCTGTGAGCGCGCCACAGAAAGCGATAACTGCAGCGACGTTAAGTAGAGAGGCGGGGTGCTTCATGCCTTGATAACTGAAATGCGCCTAACTTTGGCAAGTCTAGAATTACATAATAAACTAATATAACATGTGCGTATAACAAATGAGGATCACCTGCATACGGCGTTAAGGACTTAAACCCTTACCACCACGCACTCTTATCGCCCCTTCTTTTTATTCTTATTCACGCTATTCGCGCCGTTGTTATTATTTACAGTAGAATTAGGCGGAACATCGGCATCACCGAACAACAATTCAGCAGCCGTCTTAGTGTTACCATTGGAATTTACAGGGGCATCAGCGTCGCCAAATAACAACTCTGCAGCTGTCTTTGTGTTTCCACTAGAATTAGGGACATCGGCATCGCCAATAAGGGATTGTGCAGCTGTTAAGCCCTGACCGTTATTACCATTCTTTTTATTGTTATTCTTCGAATTCATGGCTGATCCGAACTGTTGTAACTCACTTGGGGACAAGTCACGACCATTGATAGAGATTGCGAAGCAAACAGAATCCTCTTCAACCAACTGAGACGGCACGCCATCTTGCTTAAGCATCATTCGGGCATTTTTGTCGAAGTTACCTTTCGCAATTACTAAGGCAATTTTGTTACCTTTGTCCTCTATCTGAATGATAACTATTTGTGCAATTGAACTCATATAACGATTTAGCTTTTCAACCGACCCTGGGTGTTTTGCCAGTGAACTGGAAATCTGCTGACGCATCTCAGGATTACGCACATTAAAGATTAACGCCATTTGTAGCCCCGGATTATTCAAAAAGTCTTTTGTGGAATCCGCCAAAAGGCCGACGGGTGCAGTCAGTAGTGCCAAGGCAAAGGTAAGCGTGCGCATAGTTCGTTTACGAAGAAATGAACTGATTTATTATCAATATTAAACTCGGTTTTGAAGAAAGTATTATAAAATGTGTTAAGAATTTGTGATAGAGCCCGAGTTGCATCGGAGGCAGGACTAGTCTATCTAGGACGGTTCCTTCATACTCCTTCCCGCTTCCCGATTGCCCCTTCCTATTTCCATCCCAATGCGCCCCACTCTTTTTACCTTTTACCTTTTACTTTCTACTCTCAGTTTGTCCGCTGATCCCGTAAAGCCGAGCGAAACTCAACCGGCCAAGCCTGTTGTCGCGACACCAGTGGTCGCACCCAAGCTCGATGTGAAAGGCGTCGACGATCAACTTGTCGCTACAAAGCGTACAACGGCCTTCCTGAATCAAATCGGTTACAAAACAAAATACCCATCCGAAGATATGGCCGCTGGTATCTGGATTAAAGATGAAGGGGTTGGCTTTACGATCCGAGCGTTTGCCAACAGCAGCGGTCTCGATCGCTTAGTGATTAGCTGTGCAGTGCCTGGCAAAGGTCCGGAGTCCCTTGAAAAGATGTCCTGCTTGAAAGCCATCAATGACCTTAATCATAATCTGAATGTGTGTAGCTTCTCGCTCACACCCGACGGCGATTTCGTGTTCAGCGTTAATCTTGGTTTCAGCGACACCCTCGACGCGCGCGTCTTTCGCGAAGAGATTGAACATATGAAATCATTTACGAGCTACTTCCTGGCGACAAAAGAAGCGTATATTGCGAAGCCGAGAGATTTGCTGGTTAAATAGCAGTTCAGCCGTTCAGCCCTGCATTTTACTGCTCTTATTTCTTAACTTCTTAATTCATAATTCCTGCCCCCGTCAGCGCCAGCGTGCCGTCAGCGAGCCCTGGCGAGCGTATCGTCAGGCCATAGGCCGTACCGTCAGCGCAGCGTACCGT
>CAJBPJ010000172.1 GCA_903957465.1 uncultured Opitutia bacterium | reverse complement strand
TCCATGCTAGCAAAGAGCGCCATCGACGAGATTGTTAGACAAGCCAATGCCGAAGAAGCCGCCCGACAGTGGCAAAGCGCGGCCAAGAGCTGGAAAGCAGCCATCGACGCCCAAGCGAATCTCGCAAAAAATTACCCGCAGAGTAGTTACGCCGTTCGGACTATTGGCGAAGGCTATGCCGTTTCGTTGACGCAAGTTCTTGCGATGCCCGAGGTCGAAGCTTTCCGGGCCGACATGGCAAAGCTCCGAGATTTATTGAGAGATGGAGAAGTTGCTAAGGCGAGCGCACTTGGTTCGGACTTGTCGATACGCGCCGATGCACTCACGCGCAAATTCCCTTCCGCATTAACTGAACAAGATCCCGACAGGCAGCAGTTGGCATTTATTAGGCAACGCGCTGCCTCGCTGCAGGCCATCCGCGATGCAGTCGTCAAACAACTCATCACAATACCGAATCATAAAAGTATCCGCCTGCTTCGAACGGAGGTTCCGCAATCTCTTTATGTTGCAGTCATGGGCGTAAACCCGAGCGCCAAGCGCGAGATTAATTGTCCTGTGGATTCAGTAACATACGAAGATGCTGAAAAGTTTTGCACACGAGTGGCTTGGCTAACTGGACTTAAAGTCCGACTGCCGGACGCGGATGATTATTTAGCTGCACAAGGTGACGCGGGTCGCCAGCCAACGCCGGAGGAGGCTTGGACGATTGATACATCCGACGGCCAGGTGCGCGCAGTCGGAACCTCCAAGCCCAATCCACTTGGATTCAGCGATCTATCCGGCAACGTGGCAGAGTGGGTCCGAAGTGCAGACAATTCAGTAAATGTGACGCTCGCGGGAGGTGACGCTCAATCCGCACCTGGTAGCACATTCCTCTTTGTGCAAGTTAACCGGCGCGAAGGATCGCGATTAAGAGGCCTTCGGCTGGCTGTAGACCCTTAATCCAGACAGGTCGGGTTTGACAGTCACAAGGCTGGGGGGTCTAATGTTTTGCTATGCCGCACCCCAACGGCACCACCCAACACCCCATTCGGCGCGCCCTAATCTCGGCTGCGTTCTACGGCAGCCTTTTAGCGGCAGCCTTATGGCTGGCATATGACATCCGCTTTTTAGACGGATTTAAATTTGGCTCAGATACAACCTTACAGGAGCAGATTTTTGCGAATCGACCAAAGGCACTGCTCTGGGCCATCCCCCTAAAGCTCGTCCTGCTCATCGCCTTTGGTCAGTTTAAAGGCATACTTTATTATTTCCGATTAAGGGACGCTTTGAGGCTTGGGGTAGCGCTGCTCCTTTCATCCATCGCGATTTACTTAGCAGTACTCTCGCGGACTTTTGTCGAAATACCACGCGGCGTCTTACTGATTGATTTCAACCTTTCGCTCATCTTTTGCATGATTTTCCGAACAGGTATTCGTGTATGGAAAGAGGCGACAGATAAATCCGATGAAGTCGGAACCGTCGAGCGCATTGCAATTGTCGGGGCAGGTAGTGCAGGCGCACAGCTTGCTGCCGATATCCAAAGCCGCCGAGGCCACGGATTAAAACCAATATGCTTTCTGGATGACGACACGGATAAGCATGGACTCGAAATCCACGGACTGCCCGTACTTGGAGCCCCTGAGAAGTTAGCTTTCTTAAAAGATCGCCTAGAGTTAACCGAAGTTATTTTAGCGCTGCCTACCGTGAGCGCGCGTCGCATCCGCGAAGTCACCGCCATCTGCGCAGAAAACGGCTTACGCACGCTAGTCGTTCCCTCGTTGCGCGAATTGGCTACAGGGCGTGTGCGTACATCGGATATCCGGCCTGTATCGTTAGAAGATTTACTGGGCCGCATGCCTGCGCAACTCGATG
>CAJBPJ010000171.1 GCA_903957465.1 uncultured Opitutia bacterium | reverse complement strand
CTGTAAATCCTTGAGCGTAGAAGATTGATTCCACTGTACGCCGCCAATGTGGACGGCGCGCTGCGGATTAGTTTTCCGAATTTCTGCCAAAGCCAAAACCCAAGTCGAATTCCACTCCGATGCGTTTAACTTCCCGTGTGGTTCGTTGTATATTTCAAAGTGTAAGGCATCTGGGTATGCTTGATATTTCTCAGCAATTTGCCGCCAGATGCCCGCCAGACGTTCCCGGTGCGCACCAGGGTTAGCATCAAGCTCGTCATAATGGTGCACATTCATGACGACTGCTAAACCTTTGGCCAGAGCAGTCCGTACGACATGGTTTACCCTTTCGGCAAATACTGGATCAATCTGATAAGGCGGCGATTGATTCGCATGGGCAGACCAACGAATCGGGATACGTACAGAGTCGAAGCCAGCCTGTTTTATCCGACTCAGATCTTCATCCGCGATCTTCCAACCCCACTCCCCTTCACTTGGAGCTTCTAAAGCATTTCCTAAGTTCACGCAGCGTCCGAGACGTCGTTGTTGCTCAAAAGCATCCGCAGCGTGCAAATCAGCAACGAAGAGCAGAGCTATAAAACTTAGGATTCTCGGCATAGAGGTGGTGTATAGCCCAAGACTGAAAGAGGAACGACAATCCTCACCACTCGACTTTAGTCTAAATGCTTAGACTTTCTTTTCGGGAGCAGGTGCAACGGGGGCAGGAACACGCAGACGACGTTCGCTGATTTCTGCGTGCACTTTCGCAATAAAGTCTGCGAGTGGCATATTACCTTCCATGCCCTTGTCTGCACGCGAACGCACGGAGACTACGCCAGCTTCAATTTCTTTGGCACCGAGCACTAACATGTGAGGAATCTTTTCGAGTTCCGCACGACGGATTTTAGCACCGAGCTTATCGCTTACTTCATCCAAGGAAGCCCGGATGCCGACAGCCTTAAGTTGTTCAATCACTTTTTGACCATGTGGGATCATGTCATCGTTCAATGTCATGACGCGCACTTGCTCTGGGGCTAACCAAGTCGGGAAGTCGCCGGCGAAATGCTCAATCAGAATACCCACAAACCGCTCCATGGAGCCGAAAGGCGCACGGTGAATCATCACTGGACGATGTGGCTTGTTGTCTGAGCCGATGTACTCGAGTTCAAAACGCTCGGGTAAATTGAAGTCGACCTGCACCGTACCTAATTGCCACTCACGACCAATGACGTCACGAACGACGAAGTCGATCTTGGGGCCGTAGAAGGCCGCCTCACCTTGCTCTTCACTGAAAGGAACGCCCAGAGTCGCAGCTGCCGAACGGCAGGCAGCTTCCGCTTTCGTCCAATTCTCGTTCGACCCAGTATACTTATCTGAACCGGGAGCACGGAGACCGACGCGAACGCGATAATCCTGAAGACCCAGGGTGCGTAAGACGACTTTCACTAACTCGAGGCAGCCGAGTACCTCTTGAGCTACTTGATCCTCCGTACAGAAGAGATGGCCATCGTCCTGAGTAAATCCGCGCACACGCGTCATACCATTGAGCTCACCGGATTGTTCCCAGCGATAAACGGTACCGAACTCAGCTAAACGTACTGGTAAGTCACGATATGAATGCGGCTGTGAAGCGAAGATACGGATATGGTGCGGACAATTCATGGGCTTCAGCAAGAAGCCCTGCACGGCGCCCGAATCGAGGCGGTTCATGAGCTCGCCACAGCCGCAACCTTCTTTGGAGAG
>CAJBPJ010000170.1 GCA_903957465.1 uncultured Opitutia bacterium | reverse complement strand
CCTCAACCCATTGAAAGGGCAGCATTACTCCTGTTGGTTCAGACATGAATGTTTGGATCGGTAACGGTTTCAGGGTTAAGCCATTCGAGTTCATTTCACCAAGGCCTCGGAAGCACGTAAGCAAGGTCAGCTCGCCAACATGGAAAAAATTAAGTCTGGTCGCGTCGACAAGTTCCTCTCGGAACGTTGCTTACTCGAGCAGCCCTTCTTCCGTGACCCCGAAAAGAAAGTCAGTCAGTTGCTCGACGAAGCGAAGACCACCTACGGTGGCTCTGTGGCTGTCGCCGGCTTCCAGCGCTTTGCCGTTGGAGAAACTGCCTAAGCACTGTTTCTGATTTCAACCAAAGGCCCGCCACGTGCGGGCCTTTTTGTGCCCGGAGAGGTTACTTCGACTTCGCTTTCAATCCAGCCGCGGGCTTTTGCTCTTTCGCGGTGATCTTCTCCGCAAGTGCCATGAAGGCGTCTTGGACGCATGGGGCCGTACGCCCTTCAGGTGAGGCAGCTCGGTGGCTGCCATCAGGTTGTAGGAGCGTCGCATCACCTGTTTGATTGAGGTAGAGCGGGATAATCTCCGTCTCAAAACGCTTGATGCACGCAGGGTTGATTAGAGGGAACACGCATTCCACTCGACGGAGGAAGTTGCGCTGCATCCAGTCAGCACTCCCAAGTAAATTAGCGGACTGCCACCATTCACAAAACGGTAGATGCGGCTGTGCTCCAGGAAACGTCCCAGCACGCTGCGCACGCGAATCGTCGGACTCATCCCAGGTACTCCTGGTACGAGGCAGCAAATACCGCGGACGACTAAGTCGATCGGTACGCCCGCTTGCGAGGCTCGGTAAAGTGCGTCGATGACGAGTGGGTCGACCAAACTATTCACCTTAGCAAAAATACCCGAAGGCTTTCCTTTTTTCGCGGCCGCTGTCTCGGCATTAATCATCTCCACCATCTTCCGTTGTAAATCAAACGGGGCGACGAGCAGGTGGTTGAATTTCGGCTTCGATAGATTACCCGTTAAGACATTGAAGAGCAGGCCTACTTCTTCCGTCAGGACAGGGTCTGCGGTGAAAAGAGAGAAGTCGGTATAGACCTTCGCCGTGCGCGGATTGTAATTGCCCGTACCAAGGTGAGCATAACGACGCAGTCCGCCTTTTTCTTTGCGAACCACTAAGCACGCTTTGCAATGCGTCTTGTAGTTGACCAATCCGTAGACGACGTGGGCGCCGGCTTCTTCGAGCTGTCGTGCCCAAGCGATATTGTTCAGCTCATCGAAGCGCGCACGTAGCTCGATGAGAGCAGTGACTTGCTTGCCGTTGCGCGCGGCATCTTTGAGGGCTTCAACGATGGGTGAATCACCGCTCGTACGGTAAAGGGTGAGTTTAATGGAGACGACATCGGGGTCGACCGCTGCCTGACGCAGGAAATCTACCACCGGCATGAATGACTCGTAAGGGTGGTGGAGTAAGATGTCTCCTTTGGCGATCCGGCGGTACAGTTGCTGGCTATCAGCGACAGCCTCTGGCAATGCTGGGGTTAGGCTCGGGTAGGCGAGCTCAGGGCGTTGCAGGAGGTCGAGTAAGCCACCCAAGCGCATGAGATTAATCGGGCCATCCACCTGGAATGTACACTCTGCAGGCAAGTCGAGGGCTTTGAGTAGCCAGTTGATAAGCTCCGGTGGTGCATCGCCGGAAATTTCTAAACGGACAGGCGCACCTTTGCGTAAGTTATGGATTTCTTCTTCAATCGCTTGGATGAGATTACCTTCATCATCTTCTTCGACGTAAAGGTCGCTATTGCGTGAGATACGGAACGCCCAAGCCCCCATCACTTTGAGACCTGGGAAGAGACGACCAATAAACGATTTGATAATGTGACTTAAGAATGTGAACCGGACATTGGCACCAGGTTTACCAAGTAACAGTACACGTGGCAGGATGCGGGGCACGGGCACAACCGCCGTGCGATTGGGCTCACCTTTTTCTCCGGCAATCTGCACGAGCAGATAAAGATTCTTATTCGTTAAGACAGGGAAGGGGTGGGCGGGGTCGATGGCCAGCGGCGTGAGTGCGGGGAGGATCTCGCGATCGAAGTGTTCCGAAAACTCTTCGCGTTCTTCTTTGGTGAGTTGTCCGCGCTCGCGGTAGACGATACCTTCTTTGGCTAATGCTGGCGTAAGTTCTTCGCGCCAGATGCGGTATTGTTCGTTAACGAGTGCGTGGGCTTTTTCGAGTACCGCTGCCAGTTGACTTTCGTTGCGTGGCGTGGGGGGCGGATTCGACTTGTTGGAGGATGCCAGCGACACGGATTTCGAAGAATTCGTCGAGGTTGGAACTAACGATGGAAAGGAAGCGCGCGCGCTCGAGCAGTGGCACTGTTGACTCCTTGGCTAAGCCCAAGACGCGTTCGTTGAAGCCGAGCCAGCTCAGTTCGCGATCAAAACGGTCGGTGGGTGAGTCTAGACTCATGTTTCCAAAGTGACACTATTGGAGGGCTGCCGCAAGCGAGGGTAGGTTACAACTATGCGACAACGCTTCTTTTCGCCTTCTACCCGAGCCCAGTCTAGGCAAGATGGGCCTTATGCCCGCTAAACGTCTAGCCGTGGATAAGGCCTTTTCGGCCCTTCACTTACGTTTACTGGCGGTTCAGCGTCGCCTGGCATCCCAAGGCCGGCCGGCGGTTATTCTTGTTGGCGGCAACGATCGCCTTTCGGCCAGCTCCTTTGCGAACCGTCTCCAGGAGTGGTTTGACGCCCGTACAATCGAATTTTGTGCCCCCTTCGAAGGCGACCCCTCTTTTGCTGGGCGTCCCTTCCTCTGGCCGTATTGGATGCGTATGCCGGCCAAAGGGCGCGTCTTAGTGGTCGTTGGCGATTGGGTGACGCGTACCGCTATCCAAGCAACGCGCGGTGAATTAGAGCGTGAAGATTTGCGCACGCGCTTGAAGGCACTCCGACAATTCGAAGAAACTCTTTTAGCCAATGGTGTGGCTTTGGCCAAAATTTGGCTGACCACGACGCGTAAGTCTCTCCGTCGTCGCCTCCGTGACGCTGAGGATACCGATGCCGAAGGTTGGGTTGTGACAGACGATGATTTACTACTCTCCGACGGCAAAGGCGCCAAGGTCTCGACCGACTGCCGTCGCCATGCCTCGCCAGCTGGCCATGCCTGGCACAAAGTTCCCGCTGCGGAAACAAAGCGACGTGACTTGCTGGCCGGTCGCTCAGTCGTTGATCAACTTAATCGCAAAGGCGGTATATCAACAAAAGCCCTCCGCCCCTCACGGCTCCGTCCCCGTGGTCTCCTCGACCACGTCGTGCACAGTGAGATGGATCGCGATGAGTACGGTCCTGCGATGCGTAAGTGGCAGGCAAGGCTTGGCCGACTCTCCCGTCTCGCTGCCAAGCGCGGTGTACCTGCAGTCGTCGTACTCGAAGGACCCGATGCCGCCGGCAAGGGTGGGGCGATTCGCCGACTCTGTGCGCAGCTCGATGCTGGCTTAGTTTCCATTCATTCCATCCCTGCGCCGACACCGGACGAAAAATCCCGTCACTACCTTTGGCGCTTCTGGAATAAAGTCCCGGCCGCTGGCCACCTCGCCATCTTTGACCGCTCCTGGTATGGGCGTGTCCTTGTTGAACGTGTTGAAGGCTTTGCCAAGCCTGCCGAATGGCAACGTGCCTATGCGGAGATCAATGCCTTTGAAGCAGAGTTAGCGGCTTCGGGCGCCATCGTTATCAAATTCTGGCTACACCTTTCAAAGGATGAGCAGCTCCGTCGTTTCCGTTCGCGCGAAGACTCCCCGCACAAACGTCACAAGATGACGGCTGAGGATTATCGCAATCGTGCGAAGTGGGACGTCAATCTGCGCGCCGCCGAAGACATGGTCTCGCGCACCGACACACCGCACGCTCCATGGGTTGTGGTACCGGCGGACGACAAACGCTCAACCCGTGTAACCATCCTCCGCGCCGTCACCCGTGCCTTCGCTGATCGATTGGAGAGATGATGTAGTTAGCGGTGCGAGCGGTACTAGCGGTGCTAGCTGGTTGGCTGGTTAGCCGTATAGCCGGTTAGCTAGTTAGCTTACTTCTCTTAATTTTTAATTCTTAATTCACATCATGAACTTTAATCGCGAAATCTTCTCCCTCATCGCTCGCGGGCATTGTCCATCTTGTAAAGAGTCCATCCCGAGTTCCCCGCCCTGGGATATCGCTCCGGTCTGTACGCACTGCGGCTTAGTGTTTCGTCGATCCAGTGGCTTCTTCTTGGGAGCCTTGGTATGGAATTATGGCCTAATTGCCTTTGGTGGGATTCCGCTGCTGGCACTCACGACGTATGGCTTGGAATGGTTGACGTGGAAGCAGGCCGTGTGGGTGGCGGTCACGCTTGGGTTGACGCTCCCCTGGTTCCTGCACCGCCTCGCCTGGCGTCTATGGATTGCGAGTTACTACAGCTTTTTACCTGAACAGATTGCAGTGGACCAGAAAGCCGACACGCAGCGCTCGAAGTTCTGATTCGGTACACCGATTTTCTGCAGGCACAAAAAAGCCGGCCCGAAGGCCGGCTCTGTTGAGTCTAACTCCTTTAGGAATTAGAAACCGTAGCGAACGCCAATCGTGGTGGTACCATCTGCATCCGGTGCACCGAAGGCAGTGTTCTCGGTGGAGTAGCTCAGGTCTGCGCTGAAGCCCTGGCCGAACTTGTAGCCCACAGCAAACACAGGAGCAGTGACGTCATCGCCGCCGTTGTCGCTGTTTGAGTAATGAATTACGGTAAGTCCGAGATTAAAGCCGTTACCAACATCGACGTTGTAGCCAGCCTTGAAGATGTTCTGATTGATGTCTACAGATGCAAATTCCAATTCAACTTTGCTATAAGCATAGGCTAATTCGATATTGCCATTACCTGCTGCGATTTTTGTACCGAATCCAAAACTCATGGAGTTTAAGTCAAGATTGGGAGGCGCACCAGGTCCTTCACCTGAAGGAATGTCAGTTTTGATGTCGGCGTAAGAAGCTGTTAGGAAGATGTTTTGATAGACCGTTGCTCGGACATCGATGACAGTCGCATCGCTATCGATTTCGACAGGTGCACCGGACAAAGCGTTTTTGACCATTGCATAGCTGACGCCGACAGAGAACTGTTCGGATCTGTTCACGCTCTTGACGGGCATGGTTTGAGCAGAAGCAGCTGCGGTGAGAATAACGAGGGGTAGGATAGTTGATTTCATAGCGGGGCTAAATCTGTCCATAAATCGGCTGAATGGAAGGAGAAATTATAAAATAATAACCACATGATCAGATGAATGGCTGAATGTTTGCCTAAGGATTCTACGAATCGCCTAAAGCACAGGCTTTGCCCGTGCGCCTAAAGACTAAAGGTAAGCGGCAGATGTGAATTAAGAATTAAGAAGTTAAGAATTAAGAGAGATGCAGCGGAACAGCTAACCGGCTAACCCGCTAACCGGGAAAAGGCCGAAGGGACGGCGGCGACTGCGTCGCCTACGACGGCGCCACTGCGTGGCTAGGACGGCGCTTCGCTATGACGAGGGAAGGAATTAAGAATTAAGAAGTTAAGAATTAAGAGCAGTAAAAGGCAGGGCTGAACGGCTGAACTGCTATTTAACCAGCAAATCTCT
>CAJBPJ010000169.1 GCA_903957465.1 uncultured Opitutia bacterium | reverse complement strand
TTTTTGCTCCTCGGTGTTAACGCTAAGGACGATCGCATCGACTTCTTGGCCGACTTTAAGAACGTCGGAAGGCTTCTGAACGCGCTTAGTCCATGAGAGTTCGGAGACGTGGACGAGACCTTCGACACCTGTTTCCAGTTCGATGAAGGCGCCGTAGGCGACCAAGTTGACGACCTTGCCGTGCACTTTAGCACCAACAGGGAAGCGCTTCTCAATACCTTCCCAAGGGTTAGGCAGGGTCTGCTTGAGGCCAAGAGAGACGCGTTCGCGCTCACGGTCGACTTCAATAACCATAACGGTCAGCTCTTCGCCAACCTTCACAGCCTCATTGGGATGGCCGATGCGACCCCAGCTCATGTCGGTGACGTGCAATAAGCCGTCGAGACCGTCGAGATCCACGAATGCACCGTAGTCGGTGATGTTCTTGACCACGCCACGGCGAATTGTGCCAGGCTTGACGTCTTCGAGAAGTGTGCGGCGTTTCTCGGCACGTTGCTCTTCGATGAGCTCGCGACGGGAGACGACGATGTTCTTCTTCTCTTTGTTAATTTTGATAATCTTGAAGTCGTAAGTTTGACCAACGTACGCATCGAGATTCTTAGGGGGAGTGACATCAATCTGCGATGATGGCATGAATGCATCGACGCCGACGGAGACAATTAAGCCGCCTTTGACTTTCGATTTCACGCGGCCTTGGACCACGGAGCCTTCAACGCAATTAGCTTCAATACTTTCCCAGCGACGGATTTGGAGCGCACGATCGTAGGAAACGAGAGGGGTGCCTTCTTTGGTTTCGAGACGCTCGAGGTATACGTCGAGATCTTGACCGACTTGAATTTCGCCGAGGTCTGGGAATTCAGAGTGGGAGATGAATCCTTCGGATTTGCCGCCGATATCAACGACGACGAAATCTTTGCGGATTTCCATGACTTTTCCTTTGACGACCCTGTGGGCCTTGAGCGCGCCGAAACCGGATTCAGCGAGCAGTTTTTCCATGATACTCATATTATTTATTTTTTATTGTGTGTCCCGGTCGTCGCGAGGACGGGTCCGGGGTTTGGTTGGGTGAACATTTCCTTTTGGAGAGTCTCTTGGCATATGCCAAGGGGCCGAAAGGAGGTTTGAAGAAGCCAGCCAAGACCCCCTCTGGCAAGCGTAAAGCCGGACTTTATTGGGCGGCTTCGGCTTTTAACCCTTCAGCCCTTGCGGGATTGGCGCCCAAGCGGCTCAACAAGTGGTCATATAACCCCTTGGCTTGGGCGGTTTTACCCTTTGATTTCAAGAACCTCGCAGACTCTAAAACGACTCCGAAATCTTCATGCGGAAGGTAGCTGAGCACCTGATTATCCCATGGTATGTCTTGCCCGGCGGCAGTCGCATCGCGGGCGATTTCGAGGAGTAGCGCGATACGGGGTGATTGATAGAAGCTAGCCACGAGCATTTTTTTACGCTCCTCCGGCTTGTTGCGCATTAGTTCGGCTGCGCGCAGGGATGCATAGACAGATAAATTGTCGGGCTTCTGGGAAAGATCGGCTAGTTGTTGGGGTATGTCGTGTGCGAACGGTTGATAAAAAGGGTCACCGATAATGACGCCCATCCAGCTCATGACCGGTGTCGCCTTCCAGGCGGCTTCACCCGCGCAGCTTCCAAGGGCTAGCTCGTGCATGAGGACATTTGGTCTCACGGTGAGCGTGAGGTATGGTTCGTCGACATTACCAAAGGTAAGCGCAGCCCCTGCTTCAACGAGTGCCGCCGTCCACCCATTGATAGGGTCGTGCAATGCTTGGCCCGAGAAACTGTGTAGGTGAAGGGCAATCGCTCCTGGTGCTAGTAGTGTGCCTGGTTCCGCGAGTTTGCCTTTGGGTTTTTGCGTATACCAGCCAAAGTAAAATGCAGGTGCGTCAAACCGAACATCGGTGCTGATAACATCTTTGCTTGTCTCCACATCGGTGGGAAAACCCAAGGTGCGACAGATGCTGGCACTTCGACTGAACCAAGTGTCTCCTTCGGCATAAGGCCCGCCTTGGTCAATGTAGGCTCGGCCGCGCAAACCAAGTTTCTCTGCTTGGTACATTCGTCCGAGGGAACGCTCAACCCCAGCCAACGTGGGCCCATCGAGTCGGGCTGTTCGGATAAAACGCGAACTCTCCTTGGGGTCGGTGTTTCCGCTTAGACCATACCAAGGATTTGGTGCCGGACCATTCGGAGCGTTATCTTCAGTGGCCAACAGACATAACTCGCTGTCGATGCTGGCGGCTTCCGAGATAGGTGAAGGACCAAACATTTTTCCATCTGCACCTGAATTTCGGTGAATACGCCAAGGTAGCCCGCGGCAAAGGACTATCCAGCGCACACGCGGATCTTCCGTTAAGGTTAAGCTTCGCCGGCCTAGATTATCGGTTTCTGAGGCAAGTTTACCGGCAAGGAGTTTTCGCTCCAGCAACGCAGAGCGTAGTGGATTCAAAATATCTCGTGCGTATTCCGTCCACGACAGACTTTCGCGAACAGGTGAAGGCATTTTTAACCCGATACAGTTATGTGCAGGAATCCGTCGGAGTTGGGCATAACCGGCGGCAAGTTTCTGCGACTCGGGATCTCCTTCAGCAAAAACGACGACCACTGTCGCAGGGTCGATAGCGGCACGAATGGTTATCGCCGTAAAGAGTAACAGCACGACGTGCATCGCGTTACTGTATCTAAAGCTAGGTTCGGGGGAAGGTTAGAAGCAGTCCCGGGCCTGCTTATGCATCCGAGTAAAGACGCTGTTTGCCTGCAATGAGTGAACTCACGAAACAAGCAGCCAGCGCATAGGTGCCTGTGGCAAAACCGAACATTTCAAATGCCA
>CAJBPJ010000168.1 GCA_903957465.1 uncultured Opitutia bacterium | reverse complement strand
GTGCTTAAGCGAACAAGGTAAACAGGACTTCGCTTCAGCCGCAGAAGTCAGCGTCATTCTTGGCGAGTAAGCTTATCCGCGAAGGATTCGTAAAGCTTCCGCGTGCAACTCAGGCGCGGCTGCGACGGCATTTCCAGCGGCGACTGGGTCGCTGCCATCCCAAGCTGTAACGACTGCGCCTGCTCCTCGCAGAACGGGCAGAACAGGAATTAAGTCCCACGGATTCATAATCGGATCAGCCATGATGTGCGCCCTGCCAGCCGCGATCATCATGTGACCATACCCGTCGCCCCACGTGCGCGAAAAATCACATTGTTGCGCTAGGTCAGCCCAGCGCGCTTTGGGTTGAGCACGGGCAATATTCTCGACGTCTGTCGTCATTAACTTCGCTGACTTCAATACAACGGATACCGCTTTCGTCGGGCGGCCGTTGAAGGTAGCAGTTAAGCCATCACCAACTGCACGTTCACGCAAAATGGGCTGATCAATGACTCCAATCGCGGGTTGTCCCTCGTAGAGCAAACCAACAAGCGTCGTAAAGAGCGGTACGCGGGCGACGAAAGACTTCGTGCCGTCGACAGGATCCAGTACCCAGCAAAATTTAGCATCGGCACGCTCAATGCCATATTCTTCGCCAACAATACCGTGGTCGGGGTATTGGGCATGAATAGCGGCGCGCATAACTCGCTCCGCCTCCTTGTCAGCAATCGTCACTGGGGAACCATCGGCTTTAATTTCTACAGCAATCGTGGGTTGCGCGTAATGCATACGCACAACTTCACCGGCTAAATCTGCTAAGTGCTCAGCAAATTTTAGTAGCTCGTTTTTTTGGACATCAGGCAGCACGAGGCACGGTGCGGAAAGAGACGAGACTGGGCAATGACGAACCGCAGTTGCCAGGGATGAAATTCCGCTTTAAATAAAGAAATCGCATGGAAAAAAATTGTGCCGAGCAGACTGTATCCCAACGGCTAAGCCGACCACAGGGACTACCTGCTTTATCTCAACAGTGGTGCAATTTACTTTTCCTACACTGGGAGGTCCCCGCCGAGGAACTCCAGAAGCGCCTGCCAGCGGGACTAACTTTAGATACCTTTGGCGGTAAAAGTTACCTTGGCATCGTACCCTTTAAAATGCGGCATGTGCGTCCTTGGCTATTACCGCCACTTCCCTGGTTATCCTATTTTTTAGAGTTAAATGTGCGGACATATGTGAAGGGCCCTGATGGAAGTTCTGGCGTTTACTTCTTTTCACTGGATTGCGAACGCGACCTAGCTGTCCAGATTGCTCGGGCGGCTTTCCATCTTCCTTATCAACATGCGACGATGCGTTGCACGCAGCACGGCGGCGCCTTTGATTATACATGTCGACGCGGGGGTCAGCCATTAGGGGCAAAGCTTTCATGGAAGCCGCACGGCAACATTCATCACGCCGAAGCAGGATCCCTCGAAGAATTCCTAGTTGAGCGCTATGCTTTCTTTACATCCGACACGCGCACCGGCCAAATTATCCGCGGAGACGTCCGCCATAAGCCTTACCCACTACAAGCAGCTGGCTTAGGTGTGTGGGACGCGACGCCGATTGGCTGGAATGGCCTCAATGTGCAAGGAGCGCCCGTTCACGTGATTGCCTCTCCGGGCGTAACTGTGAGTTGCTGGTCTACGCGTAACATCTGACCGCTTGCCCCTTCACACCAAGACTACCAGATAACGGCATGCGTCGCCCACTTACAGACTACCGCCACATTGTGTGGGATTGGAATGGCACCCTACTCGACGATACCTGGCTTTGCTGTGAGTCCCTGAATTTACTTTTAGCAGAAGACGGCCGAGAGCCCGTCGACCCCAAGCGCTACCGGCAAATTTTTGAGTTCCCGGTTATTAAAGTTTACCAAGCCATTGGATTTGCGCCGAATGAAGAAGCTTTTCGGGCACTTTCGGTTCGGTTTATGCATGCGTACGAACTTCGTAAAGCAGAGTGCACGCTACACCATGGAGCTATTGAGTTAATCGATGCACTCAAGACGTCAGGAAAAACACATTCGATTCTTTCTGCTTACGAGCACGACTTACTCGAAAGTACGCTTTCGGGACTAGGCCTGCACGGACGATTCAGTAAACTGTGTGGGGGTGAAGACATCCATGCAGGGAGCAAGGAGGATCGGGCCAAAGTGCATTTACATGACCTTGGAGTTAAGCCTGACGATACGCTTTATGTTGGCGACACGACGCATGACCTCGAAGCAGCTAGGGCCATGGGCGTGGACTGCTTGCTAGTTGCCCACGGGCATCAACATCGCAGCAAGCTGGAGGGGCATGGCGTGCCCGTGGTGGATAACTTTGCGGAGATAACACACGGGTAAAGTACTGTCATTGAGCCGTCGGTTTATGTTGCCCAATAAGGGGTTAGGCGTTCTGTTTTACCTACCCAAAACCTATGCGGATCTTCACTGAAAATCCCTACCTATTCCTGACCCTCGCGGTACTGGTTCTTTTCGCCGTCTACCTCATTTTAAACCAACGCAAAGACAAAGGGTCTGACGCCGAAGCAATTGAAGATGTCATTAAGGCAGGCGCCGAAACCCTTGGTAGCTCCGACCAACTCTTCGCCCCATCAGCTGACTTCGTAGCGAAGGCACGCGTCAAAGGCATGGATGGCTACCATGCACTGCATCGACGCTCCCTTGAGGACATGGATGGCTTCTGGTCTGACGAAGCAAAAAACCTCCACTGGTTTAAGCCATGGACGAAAGTCTTGGATGAGTCCAAGAAGCCATTCTTCAAGTGGTTCGCCGACGGCAAAACGAATTTAGCTTATAACTGTCTCGATGCACAAATCGCCAAAGGTTTAGGCGACAAAGTGGCGATCGTCTTTGAAGGTGAGCCGACACAAGATGGCAAAGCCACGGAAGTTCGCCGTATCACCTACCGCGAATTACATCGAGGCGTATCACGCTTCGCCAATGTCTTAAAAAGTCTTGGACTTCAAAAGGGAGATACCGTGGCCATCTACATGCCTATGGTGCCTGAGTTGGCGATGGCTGTTCTCGCTTGCGCGCGTATCGGCGTCATTCACTCCGTTGTCTTTGGCGGCTTCTCTGCTGAGTCTATTCGCGATCGCGTCAATGATGCTTCATCAAAGGCAGTCATCACCATGGATGGTGGCTGGCGACGCGGAAAGTTCCTGGCTCTAAAACAAACAGTGGATGAAGCGGTCAAAGACTGCCCCAGCATTCGCCACGTGCTTGTCGTCCAACGCACGCCGAATAAGCCCGACCCGTCCTGCACCATGCAGGCCGGTCGTGACGTTTGGTATCAAGAGGCGGAATCAAAAGTTTCTGACGACTGCCCGGCTTCCGAACAAGATGCCGAAGATGTTCTCTTCCTTCTCTACACGTCAGGCTCTACGGGCAAACCAAAGGGCATCATCCACACCACCGGTGGCTATATGGTCCATGCCTATGCGACCAACAAGTATACCTTCGATCTTCGTAATGATGACCTCTTCTGGTGCACGGCAGATATCGGCTGGGTCACTGGTCACACCTACGTCGTGTATGGTCCTTTGCTTAATGGGTGCTCTGTACTGATGTATGAAGGCGCGCCTGACGCACCTGACTTCGGGCGATTCTGGAAGATTATTGAAGACCACAAGGTGAGCGTCTTCTACACGGCACCGACTGCGATTCGCGCATTCATGAAGTGGGGCGACCAATGGGTAACTAAATACAATCTTTCATCCCTTCGACTGCTCGGATCCGTCGGCGAACCTATCAATCCCGAGGCGTGGCTTTGGTACCATAAACTTATTGGCGCTGAACGTTGCCCAATCGTGGACACTTGGTGGCAAACAGAAACCGGCGGACACATGATTACGCCAATTCCAGGCTGCACACCCACCAAGCCTGGCTCTGCCACCCTGCCCTTCTTTGGCATCGATGCAGCCGTTCTGGACGAGCAAGGAAATGAGACCGACCACGGGATTCTCGCAATCCGACGTCCTTGGCCTGGCATCATGCGCGGCATTTATGGCGACGAAAAACGTTATATCGAAGCCTACTGGAGCCGCTGGAATGGTAAGTATTATTTCCCGGGCGACGGAGCTATCCGTGACAAAGACGGCTACCTCTGGATCACAGGACGCGTGGACGACGTCGTCAATGTCTCCGGACATCGCATTGGCACAGCCGAACTAGAAGCTGTCTTCATTGAACACAAAGCGGTCGCTGAATCCGCAGTCATCGGTGTTAAGCACGACCTCAAAGGCCAAGGCTTAATGGCTTTCGTCATTCTGAAGTCAGCTGCAGCGGGTACTGACGAGGCTGCTCTCGCCAAAACGCTCAACGGTATGGTCGATGAGAAAATCGGTAAATTTGCACGACCTGAACGCATTGTCTTTGTTGCAGATCTTCCGAAGACACGCTCGGGGAAAATTATGCGCCGCCTTTTGCGTGATATCTCCGAAGGCCGGGAGCTCGGCAACGTCAGCACCTTGGCCGACCCGCAGGTCGTCGAAGGTATTAAAAAGAAGTTTACCGGGGTCTAACCTAGGTCCAAGAGCCCGCGTGACCCAACAGGAATGTGGGGTTACGCGGGTCTGCCCTTGCTGACTCCCTGCAAATAGATAATTTAAACGCCTATGAGTACACGCTCTCTCCTCGCGGCGCTTACAGTTTTTGTAAGCACCTTATCTTCTGTCTTTGCCGGTCCACTCAGCGTGGGCGCACCTGCCCCGACCGCGCGCCCTAAAGTAATGATCCAAGGCGAAGCCATCACGAAACTCGACGATTCAAAGACCTACCTCTTCGAGTTCTGGGCAACGTGGTGCGGACCTTGTGTGGCCCAGATTCCACACCTTGACAGTCTTCACCGGAAATTCGGTCCTAAAGGTTTAGTGGTTATATCTACTTCCGTCTGGGAAGAAGACCAAGCGAAGGTCGCAAGCTTCGTGAAGGGCAAAGGCGATAAGATGAGCTACCCCATCGGATTTGATGCAGATAAGTCTATGACCAAAGCTTGGCTCGAGGCCGCAGGCGTTAACGGCATCCCCCACGGCTTCCTCGTCAGCAAAGGGAAAATTATTTGGGCAGGCCACCCTGCGGAAATCAACGACGAGATGATTGGTTCGATTCTCGATGGCTCCTACAACCCAGAGAAAGCAGCCTCGGTTGCTAAAGCGGCTGAAGAACAAAAAGAAAAGTTGATGGAGAAGTTTGGTGCACTCGGCGTCGCCATGCAGGCAAAAGAGTGGGACAAAGCAGAGAAGCTCCTTAAGGAAGTTTTACCGTTGGTGCCTGAATCAGAGCGCGCCGAATTGACCGACGCTGTACGCGATCAAATCGCCCTCGGTAAAGGCGACCCCTCTGGCATCTACAGGCGCATCGCGAAGTTTGCGGAAGAATCCAAAGACGACGCAGAGCAGCAAAACGCGATTGCCTGGGATCTTGCGACCAACCCGATGTTTGAAGGAAAACGAAACCTCGAACTCGCCGAGAAGTGTGCGACCATTTCAGTGAAACTCGCAGAAGGTACCGATAAAGCCGCTTCACTCGATACGCTTGCTCGTATCCGCTTCATGCAGGGCAAAAAGGACGAAGCCATCAAGCTCCAGCAAGAGGCCCTTAATGCGGCTGATGAAACGCTTAAGCCCGAGTTACAGCAAACATTGGATTCGATGAAAAAAGGCGTTCTTCCTAAAGTCGAAGAACCAGAAATGTTTGACCCTGAAGAGAAATAATTGACGCACGCCCTGCTTATAAGCCCACCCGCCGGTGGGCTTATTTTTTATACCAGTTTCCCCCGACGGATAAACTCGCCTAACCATCGAAGGTGTGGGCCAGAGATAGCCGCAAACGGCAACTCGGAGAGCGGCACCCATATCAACCCTTCGCTTAAAAGCACTTTTGTCCGTGAAGGTAGAACATGAACGTGCTCCTCATAGGTCGTCTGCACAACCGTCCGACGGCGCACTGCGTACGCGGGTAAAGACGGTTTAAACTTTAAAGATTCAGCGAGCG
>CAJBPJ010000167.1 GCA_903957465.1 uncultured Opitutia bacterium | reverse complement strand
TACGAGCGATAGGTTTAACCTGCCATTCCATGCCTTACATTGAGCCACCCTTCGGGTGAAGGGCAAGGGACTTCATTCGACCTGAAGGATTGTTCCTTAAGGTCGAAGACCTTTGGGCTGGATTATGTCTGGAGCTTTGCTTGGCCTACATGCCAGGTCGCCCTTTTTAAAGGCTATCGATCTGAGCGTAGCGCTACAATCAGACGCTTTCGACAATTAGGGATGGGTCTGCGATTACCTGCTCCCCTCGTGGCAGTTTGGCGTCCGCCATCGCGGTAAATGCAATCATGCCGGCATTATCCCCACAGTGTTTAGGTTGGGCGATAAGCATGTGCACGCTGTGTGATTGTGCGGCGCGCTCTAAGCGAAGTCGGAGTGTCCGATTATTTGCTACCCCACCCGAAAGGCCAGCGGAGCGATAGTTGCCTGTCTCCAAGGCTGCTTTAAATTTAGACTCAAGTTGCGCGATAATTGCTTCCTGGTAGCCTGCACAAATATCGGACATAGCTGCGGCTACTGCCTGATCATCCATTTTTTCAAGTTGGTAACGGAGGGCTGTTTTGAGGCCGGAAAAACTTAAACGTAAATCTGCACGTTCAGGAATACCCCGCGGGAAACTAAAGCGACGAGGGTCACCGCCCTCTGCTTTCGCTTCGACAAGTGCCCCGCCGGGGTAAGGCAGTCCGAGGAGTCTGGCGCCTTTATCAAAGGCTTCACCCGCAGCGTCATCCACGGTGCGTGCAATCACGCGCATCGATAGGTCTTTTTCGAGCGAAACCAGTAATGTGTTTCCACCAGAGACAACCATGGCAAGGTGAGGCAACAATGCCTCTCGCATGTCGATAAATTGAGCAGGGTTTGCGCTATGGAGTGCGATGAAGGAAGAATGCACATGCGCACGTAAGTGATTCACGCCAACGAGCTGGGCGTTGAAGGACAGCGAAAGTGCCCGGGCGAAGGAAAGACCCATCGATAAGCAGGGAAGTAAACCGGGGCCGCGAGTGACTGCGATGGTCGTGATTGATTGTTGGGCAATGTGTGGAAGCAACTCGCGCAACAGTAAGGGCAGGGCAGTGAGGTGTTCGCGGCTGGCAAGGTCAGGAACAACGCCGCCATGTTTGCGGTGCAATTCGGTCTGCGTGCTGACGAGTTCATGCGTGAGGCCTTGTCCGGGCGCCAAAAGGGCGAGTGCGGACTCATCACAGGAGCTTTCGACGGCTAAGATCACTCTGTCCATCGATGCAGGGACTGGGCGGGAGGGCAAGCGTAGCGGTTCCGGCTTGCGGCTATCCGGTAGGAACGCACCGATACTGTTTGTGGGTACACACCGTGAAACCTTGATAGCTGCCTTGGGCGAACGGGCTAAGGCCGGGGTCGTGCGTTTCGATGACTTTGTGGATGTGGCACTTTTTCTACCGGGTGCGGGTTATTACACCTCCAAGCGCGATCGGGTAGGGCGTCGGGCGGGCACAGATTTTACGACTTCAGTTGCCCTGGGCCCTATCTTTGGCGACCTGATGGACTCAGCCGCCACAAGCATGGTGGGTGATACCCGGGATTACACTTTAGTCGAAATCGGTGCAGAACCCGGAGTTTCTGTATTTGCATCGGTCGCTCATCGTTTTGCGAATCTGAAAACTTTACGCGTCGGTGACCCTTTAGACATTTCCAGAAAATCCGTTGTCATTGCCAACGAGCTACTGGATGCCCAGCCCTTCCGACGATTCCGTTTCATTCAAGGGAAGTGGGTGGATCTTGGTGTGCGCGTGTTGGCCGACGGATCGTTGGCAGAAGATATTTTTGGTGAACCGACCGATGTTGAAGGACGTACGTTTATCGAAACCCTGCCGAATCCCTGGCACGAAGGATTCACGGTCGATGTCGCTTTGCGGGCGGAGGCTCTCTTGCGAGGTATCGTGAAAAGTGGTTGGTCGGGTGCAGTTATCTTTTTAGATTACGGTAAGACGCTGCCCGATTTATTGGAGTCATCGCCACAAGGAACGGCGCGTGCGTATTATCAGCACGGTCAGCATAACGACCTCTTGGCGAATGTAGGTGAGCAAGATTTAACCTGTCATGTTCTCTGGGATCGCATGGAGTCAGTGCTTAAGTTGGCTAACTTCACAGACGTCAAAGTTGAGCGCCAAGAAGCTTTTCTGGTTCGGCATGCAGCCGATGCACTCGAGCGCATTGTGGCAGCAGGCACACCTGAAGCAGTGGGCATTCTGAAAGCCTTAACTCACCCCGCACATTTTGGCGGGAAATTCCAGGTACTCGCAGGTCGTCGTCGTTGACTGCGCTTAGACGGTGAAATCGAAGACAATCACCTGAGCTAAGTTGGGTACGACGATGGCTTTGACGCGCTCGTGCTCGGGATGTGGCAAGTATGCATCGCGGCTCTTGGGACTATCAAACTTCATGACAAATCCATGGGTAAATCCCTCGTTAAGGCCTTCATCGCTTTCGTAAGGACCGCTTTCGACCGAGAGCAGTCCGGGAATTTTTCCAACCATGCCTTTTAAGGCCTTAAAGCAATTGTCGATGGTGGACTGGGTAGTCCCCGGGTGGAATTTGAAGACACCGTAATGGTAGACCATGGTTTTGTTTCCGTTAAACTAACCAAGACGAAGCGCCCTGCAAGCCGAAGGACTTTCAAGGTTGCCCCATGTGGCCCTTCGTCCGATAGATTATGTCTGACGAACGCCCATGCCGAACCCTTGGACAGGAAAAGGAAACCCTTACACTCGCCTCGAAGTGATGGCCCGTTTGCGCGCGACATTGGCTAAAGGCCAAGCGATTATCGCTGCAGGTGCCGGCACGGGCATCAGTGCCAAGTTTATCGAACGCGGCGGCGCTGACCTTATCATCGTCTATAACTCTGGCCGTTTCCGTATGGCCGGCCACGGCTCAACCGCTGGCATGATGGCCTATGGCGACGCTAACGCTGTCGCGATGGAGATTGGTGAATACGAAGTCCTTCCCGTCGTCGAAGAAATCCCAGTAATTTGTGGCGTACATGCGACCGATCCTCGTCGCCGCATGTGGCATTGGTTGGGCAAGGTGAAGGAGATGGGCTTTAGTGGTATCAATAATTTCCCGACACATACCATCATCGACGGAAAGTTCCGTCAGATCCTCGAAGAGACAGGGATGAGCACGAAGAAAGAAATCGAAACCGTCGCGCTCGCCCGAAAGATGGAAATGTTCACGATTGTTTACGTCGGCTCGCCGGAAGAATCCAAAGCGATGGCCGAAGCAGGTGCAGACGTCATCATTGCCCACGTCGGCACCACCGTCGGTGGCTCCATCGGCGTCACCCAAGCCACCATGACTCTACCCGAGGCCGCCAAAGCTACCCAAGCGATGATCGACGCAGGCAAAGCAGTGCGCGACGACCTTATCTTCCTCAGTCACGGTGGGCCGATTAATACGCCCGAGGATGCCGCCTACATCAATCAGAACACGGATTGCCAAGGCTTTGTCGGAGCTTCCAGTCTCGAACGCATGGCGGTTGAGCAGTCGCTGCCTGAGTTGACCCGACGCTTTAAGCAAATTCCTGTAAAGCGGACTGTCCGCTGATACGTGTCATGGCGACGATTGCCGTGCTTGGGACTCTCGACTCGAAGGGCGAGGAGCATGCATTTGTTGCTAAGTTGATTAAAGCCCGCGGACACCAAGCGCTCTTGATTGATGTTGGTACGGGCGCACCCGCGACCATTAAGCCCGATATCACCCGCGAAGAAGTTGCCGCGGTGGCGGGAATAAATCTCGCAGAAATCATTGCCCGTAAAGATCGCGGCGAGTGCGTTGTGGCAATGTCACAGGCGGCACCCGTAATGCTCGCGAAGCTTGCAGCCGAAGGTCGCATCCAAGGCGTCATCTCACTCGGTGGTGGTGGCGGTACCGCGATTGCCACCGCTGCCATGCGCGCCCTGCCGATTGGTTTCCCTAAGTTAATGGTTTCAACTTTGGCGGCTGGTAATGTCGCTCCCTATTTAGGCACCAAAGATATTACCATGATGCCGAGCCTGGCAGACGTTGCTGGGCTAAACCGTCTTTCGATGGTTATCTTTACTCGGGCAGCTGGCGCAATCTGCGGCATGGTTGAATCTGAGCCGCAAGTTTCCGCTACGCGACCACTCGTAGTGGCAAGTATGTTTGGTAATACGACTGCTTGTGTGACGACCGCGCGTGCCGTGCTCGAACAAGCAGGCTATGAAGTTTTAGTCTTTGCTGCGACTGGCGCCGGTGGACGCAGCATGGAAGCAGTCATTGAGAGTGGAATTGTTTCCGGCGTACTGGATCTTACGACCACTGAATGGGCCGATGAGCTCGTCGGCGGGGTGCTCAATGCTGGCCCAACGCGTATGGATGCTGCCGTTAAGGCGCGCATCCCCGTTGTGGTCGCTCCTGGGTGCCTCGACATGGTTAATTTTGGCGAGAAGGCTTCGGTGCCCGCTAAATTCTCCAACCGTACTTTCTACATTCATAATCCACAGGTGACTTTAATGCGAACGACACCTTCGGAGTGTGCCGAGCTCGGAGCAATACTCGCGAAGAAGGTTAACGCATACACGGTACCATCGGCCGTGATGATACCGCGCAAGGCCATCAGCGTGATCAGTGCTCCTGGTAAAGCGTTTCATGACGCCACGGCAGATGCGGCACTTTTTGATGCCCTTCGTCAGGGAAGCAAAGTGCCGGTTCATGAATTTGACTGCGAAATCAATGACCCTGCGTTCGCCGAGGCCTGCGCCCGTAAGCTGCTCGAGCTGATGGCCGCCGCCGGGCGCTGAGGCTCAGCGCTCCTCGTCTGCCTCGACCGTCTCAGCCCGTTCGCCGAGGACCCACACCACGCGTTCGTCACGCGGAATGGCGACGACTAGGTCGTCCGTGAGCGGTGCATCGGTCACGCGCTGTGTGGTGATACGGACACGATGACTACTGCCGATGGCCTCCGTCAGCCGGGCTTCTCGGGCGAGGCGAAGATAGACGATGCGCTCTTTGGTGAAGTCGGGCTGGTCGATGACGGTCGTCCCATTCACCGTTTTGGTGACGGGCTCGAGCACTCGCTCGAACGCCTCGCGCGTCTCGATCACTGTCGCCTCACTCCGGTAGCCTCCCGACCGAATGCTCCAACCCCTGAGCTGGCGGGCGGCGACGGCAACTTTCGGCGAAGGGTCGGGCCGGAGCTCGATCAACCCTGCGCGGCCGTCGGGCAGCAGCGCAATCTCGGCCAGCAAGTCGCCCTCATTGCGCATCTTCTCCCACTTCGGACCCGTACCCTCGGGCACGTAGAAATTCTCGATGCCGAACCGTAGTTGGCGGAAGCCATCGGTCTTGCCGGCGAGGAAGGGTCCTTCGCTCGGCGGCTGCAGACTCGGCGGGCCGGCCGCCAGCGCCACGCCGTCCGTGCCGACTTTGAGCGGCAGGTAGACCTTGAGACCCTCGGGAATGTTCGAGGTGTATTCAATGCGTCGATCGGGTTCGGCGCCTGGCTGCCGTGCT
>CAJBPJ010000166.1 GCA_903957465.1 uncultured Opitutia bacterium | reverse complement strand
TTTGCCAACCGCGATGCCCCTTATTGGGTGGCACAAGACCGCACCTGTGCAGGAGCTGTGCTGGGCGAGATTGAGATTACGAGGTGATTAGCGGTAGTAGTAGATGAAACGCTCTGCGAGCGCGACGGCGGTCCTTTGGACCTATGACGGCACTTCGCTTCGCTTCGTTACGACGGCAGGCCTTCGGCCTTATGACAATATAAGCCTAAAGCCTAATAACTAAAGTGGTTAACTGTTCAGCTGCTCCGCTTCTCTTTAAGTCGTAGTGAGGCCAATGGCCGAACGCCGTCGTAGCCACGCAGTGGCGCCGTCGTAGGCGACAGCGTCGCCGCCGTCCCATCGGGCTTACCTTGTTCAGCTGGTTAGCCGTTCAGCTGTTCAGCTTCACTCCTTTAGTCCTTAGTCTTCTTAAGCAGTCCACTTTGTAATCAAAGGGTCGCATAATCGGTAAAATCCAGCCGTCAAAAGACAGGCACAGACCAATGCTGGCCAGTAACTTAGCCCGACCCGTAACAAGATTGGCAAAATAATGAAGAGCACCAGGGATGGTACCGAGTAGGCGAGAATGGAAATACTCAGTGCGGAAATGCGACTGGGATCCGGCGTCTCCACCCAGGTCCACGACATCGTCAGGATGGAAGTCAAAGGTAGCGCGCAGAGTAGCGCACCCCATACCAAATTTCGTTTCGCGAGCTCGGATGCGCCAACAATAATTCCCGCGGATAAGATGAATTTAAGGTAAATCATGACGCTTATTAAGACAAACCCGACCCCGAGGGCAACCTTAGGACACGGTACATCATTTAAGTTTTAATCTATCTAGAATCTCTCTACTATAAACTCATGCGATATCTCTACTTAAGCATTATCTTTTCCAGTATAGCTCTCGGCGTAGAAAATACCGTCCCGCCCATCTCGAGCTATCCCCAAGCCCTTAAAGGCAATCGCAGCGCCATGCGACAAGTGGCGAATTACTATGACGACCAATTTGCACAATCACGCATTCAGCAACAACGGGATGAATCCTTACGTTGGTATAAAAAAGCATCGGACGAAGGAGAGACGAACTGTTCCTACCGCTTATTCCAAATTTACAGTGAAGGAGACGGCGTGCCGCAAGATGATGCAGAAGCGAACGACTGGTTAAACAAGGCGGCCCAAGGCGGCTACCGAACAGCGCATGGAGTTCTCGGAGAAAGAATAGCCAAGGGTATTGGCACGAAAGCGAGCGATATTGACGCTCTCTATGAGTTACTCATCCAAGCATCCATCTCGGGACTCAGCGGTGATCAATCGAATGTTCGCGAAAAAATTCTCGCACGTATCAGCCCTGCGGAAGCGGAGCGTGCAGCTACAGAGGCATTCAGGTATATCGAGCGTCGTAATAAGCCGGTAAGAAAAGTCGTCACTTCCGTTGGCAGTTCTGATGCCAACAAGGATAGAAATGACCGCGACTCCTCAAATTCAAACCAGCCTGAAGACGGTACAGACGTCGCTGTCATTGCTCAAAATAACAAAAAAGAGTCGGAGGCGAATAAGAAGAAACTCGATGAACAAAGACGGAAAATGATTATCGAAGGACGCGAGCGTTTGGAGATTACCAAACGCTAATTGAAAGAGATTCGCAGTGCCCCCGGCTGGACTCGAACCAGCACGCTGTTACGCGGGAGATTTTAAGTCTCATGTGTCTGCCATTCCACCACGAGGGCAAGCGAAGGGGCAAATAGAGCAAACAGAGGTCTTGAAAGCAACCTCTGACCGCTCAGAAGCGGACGCGCCCAACGAGTCCCGCACGTGCACCGCGTCCAGGGTCAACCTCGGTCTCGACCCCACCGACCTGAAAACGCATCTCGCTATCGAGTTCCCAGCCGAGCGTCGCACGCAGGCTCCATGAGCCAGCGACCCACGCGTAGCCAAGATCTGCATAGAGTCTCTGGTCAAGCAGGCGTGCCTCCTGACCGGCGAGATTCTCCAGCCGGGTCTCCTCGCCGTCATAACCGACGGTAACAAAAGCTTCACCTGAGGATTCAAACTGACGTGCGAGTACCAAGGATTTCCGACCCGTAGCCAAAGACCACTCGTGCGCGAAGGCCCAGCGGAAAGTCGGCACCACGATAAATAGGTCGGATTCCATCTCACGGCTTTCCGCGAGAATCAGGTAACCGAGCGTGAAGGTCTCGTTGATTTTCCAGGAGGAACCACCAGCAAAAGAAATGGCGATACCTTCCTCGGGCCCGGCTGAGTCAGCTGTGCGCGAACCAATCTCAAGCGCATAGAAGCGTGCGGGACCGCCAGCCTGCGGCGGGCGATGCGAAAGCACCAAGCCAATGTCGAGCTCGCGAACCGACTCAAGGCGGGGCAAACCAACTACGCTGCCGGGTCGGAGATCATGCCCTTCAGCGCCGACGGCGCCCGAGAGGGAGAGTTGCCAATCACGCACCTGTGTCAGGCGAGTAAGGACCTCGACGCGTACGCCACTGGAATCGACGGAAAGTCCATCCTTTCCGCCGCCAACATCGTGGCGAGCCCGCGCGCTGAACACCCAGGTGTCTCCCAAATCTACGGGACGGGGAGGCTCGGCAAGTAAGGGGGCGGCAAGGAACAAGGGCAGCAAGCGTCGCATGGGAGCATAGTCTTGGTTCAGCCGACTGGGTCAAGACGTAGCGGTCTTTTCGCTTCCCCTTACAGGGCAGCTCCGCTTGCATCGCTGGGATGAGTCGTCTCGCCCAAACCTTTGCCCGCTGTAAGTCCGAAGGCCGTGCTGCGTTTGTGAGCTATACCTGTGCGGGTGACCCCGATGGGCCTACCTCGACCGCCATCTTAATTGCACTCGCTGAAAACGGTGCCGACATCCTCGAAGTTGGCGTGCCCTTCTCTGATCCGCTGGCTGATGGATTAACCAATCAACTTGCAGCACAACGCGCCCTTGAAGGTGGCATGACCCACAAGGGGTTACTGGAAATCTTGCGCAATGTACGCGCGAAGACCGACAAGCCCCTCGTACTCTACACCTACTACAATCTCTTACTCTCGGGCGGGCTAACCCAAACCTGTGCAGCCCTCAAGGCGGCCGGTGCCGATGCGTTACTCACCTTGGATTGCCCACCCGAAGAAGCCGGCGAATTGGTGACAGCTTCGAAGGCAGCAGGCTTAGAAAACATTTTTATTGTCGCACCCACCACACCGCCCGAGCGCATCGCGAAAATTACGAAAGATGCTACCGGATTTATTTATTATGTCTCACGGTCGGGCGTAACCGGAGAGCGTGCAGATTTGGCGACAAACCTGAAGGATGCAGTCGCGGAGATCCGTAAACATACTGCACTGCCAATATGTGTCGGATTTGGTATTTC
>CAJBPJ010000165.1 GCA_903957465.1 uncultured Opitutia bacterium | reverse complement strand
TTTAATGCTAATGACCGAGGCGGAAGCCCGAGAAGGTTTGCGACCTGACGATGCTCGCGCTCGCCACCTTTTAAGAACGCTCACGGCACATATCGGCACCACCGTACACATCGGCGTGCGCAACGGGCGCCGCGGCATCGCAACAATCTTAACGGTCGAGCCCAAGCTGACATTTGGTATCCGCTGGGAAAATGCCGTTCAACAAAGACTGCCCTTAGATATCTTGGTGGGTTTGCCTCGACCACAATCCGCTCGAAAAATTCTTCATGACCTAGCGAGCCTTGGTGCACACCGAATTATTTTCTTCAAACCAGCGAAAGGAGATCCTGCGTATGCAACAAGTTCGCTTTGGTCGACCGATGAATGGAAAGAGCTTCTCGATAAAGGCGTTGAGCAAGCTTGCTCCACTTTAATTCCTGAAGTTGTCCATGTGCCTTCACTGGCGGAAGCGCTGGCTCTTTCGAGTAATGCAGGGATACGCGTCGCACTAGATCCCTATGAGGCGGATGGCCCCCTTGGCTCACAACCCGCTCGCGCGGGCGCGACGCACGCAGCAATCGCGATTGGTCCAGAGCGTGGCTGGGACGCAACCGAACGTGCAGCGCTCAAGAGCTCTGGCTGGACGCTCCGTCACTTAGGCGACCGCGTGCTCAGGGTTGAAGCAGCGTGCTTGATTGGTGGCGGCATGCTCTTAGCACAACTCGGCGCGTGGCGACCTCACCGGCCAATCATTTAACTAAAGGCGGCGAAGGATTGTCGCCGCAGGCTGACCTTTGCCTTTGCCCAACACTTTGTGTAACCGCCAGCCTTCCGGAATGGGCACGGTGAAACCTCCGGGTGCCTCGAAGATAATACGCGCGGATTCCTGAGGTGCTGCCGCGGCAATGGCGACAGACACTAAGCGTGGCGCTTCGCGCTCCCAAAATTCCCAAGGCGGATCGACAAAAATTAAATCAAAGTCGGTGGCGTTCGGTGTAAAAACCAACGCATCGCCTGTGATAACTTCCAGCGGTAGCTCGGTTAGCTCCATAGATTTGGCAACGGCTGTCGCATTTTGACGAATGACATCAGCCGTCGCCCGGTCGACGCATACCGCCGAACGCGCCCCGCGACTTAATGCTTCGAGTGCATAAGAGCCTGTGCCTGCAAAGAGATCGAGTACGCGGGCATCTGGAATAAAAGCCGCCAAGGAGTTATAAATAGATCCGCGCAAATAATCGGTTGCAGGTCTCACCGGTCCCGTGGGGACGCGTAGTTGAATACCTCGAGCTTTACCACCAGTCACGCGCATGGTTAAACGCTCCTCATCCAATGACGGCGGTCAACGGCGTTCCGCACCCAGCACCTGGCGTCGTGGCGACCAGCAGGTGGTGCGGCCGCCAATAGTCGCACGTGCTAATGGACTGCGGGTTCGCGGACAACTTCCTCCTTTTTCCCAGCGATGGTTAAAGAGCCAGCTGTTGGGCGGGTCTGACCAGTCTTTACCAATAACACGTAGGGCATCGCGACAGACCTCTCTTAAGGTGCTGTGTAATTTTCTCACCGCTTGTGGACTAAAATCACCTGCTTTCGCACGAGGATGAAACCCTGCACGCCAGAG
>CAJBPJ010000164.1 GCA_903957465.1 uncultured Opitutia bacterium | reverse complement strand
GGTGGTGTCGCTCAGCTGAAGACGCCTGAAGTTCGCGCGAAGGCTAACGGTCGCGTCCAACACGTTGATTTAAACTGCGTCGAACTCGACGACGGATTCTCCGTCGCCATGAACGGCAACGGCTCCCTTCGCTTGCTCGGCGACAATGACGAGGTTCTCGAAGAGTACCGTATCGTCGCTGGTGCAGCTATCGGTGCGAAAGACGGCAAGAAGGTTTCCAAAGGCGACTTGCTTTGCCGCTGGGACCCGAACTTCACGCCTATCCTCGCGAATGCTCCTGGTAAGATCCGCCTAGCGGATATGATTCCAGGTGTGACGTATACGGAAGAGCGCGACAACTCTGGTTCCGTCTTCAAGTACGTCATCGAGCACTCTGACGAACAGAATCCCCAGATTCAGATTATTGATGCCCGTGGTAAGCCCTTGGCAACCTTCGCAATTCCTGCGGGTGCCCGCGTGGAAGTCGGCGACGGCGACGATGTGGTGGGTGGTTCATCCCTCGCCAAGATTCCCCGCCAAGCTGCCAAGACGCAGGACATTACAGCCGGCCTACCTCGTATCTCGGAGCTCTTCGAAGCACGTCCTCCCAAGGATGCTGCCGAGATTGCCAAGATTGACGGTACCGTCCGCTTTGAACCTTCCGTTCGTGGTAAGAAGAAGCTCGTGGTGGTCGACGCTGTCGGCCGCGAAGAAGAGCACCTTATCCCTCACGGCAAGCACATCACCGTCGCTGCAGGCGAGAAGGTGAAACAAGGCCAGCCTTTGACGGATGGAGCTATCGACCCGCACGACATTCTCGATATTCTCGGGCAGTCGCGCGTACAAGATTACCTCATCACTGAAATTCAGAAGGTGTACCGCACGCAGGGCGTTATCATTAACGACAAGCACATCGAAATCATCGTTGCACGCATGCTTCGTAAGATTCGCGTCACCGATCCAGGTGACTCGCAGTACCTATGGGGCGAGCATGTCGACCGTACCGTTCTCATCGAAGAATGCCGTAAGATCCAAGGTAACGGTGGTATGATTGCTGAATCCGAACCGATCCTCTTGGGTATCACCAAGGCCTCGTTGGAAACAGAATCGTTCATCTCCGCGGCCTCCTTCCAGGAGACAACACGCGTCCTTACCGATGCGGCCACTATGGCTAAGCGCGACCATCTCACGGGCTTCAAGGAGAACGTGATTATGGGCCACTTAGTCCCTGCAGGCACAGGACTCCCGCTGTACCGCCGAATCCGCGTCGTACCGACTGTTTAAGCCTAAAAATCGACAAACACTGCCCCATCCTTCACAAGGGTGGGGCAGTTTCTTTTTGGGCCTAAATATTAGTTTGTTCAAGGGTCCTCCGCCCCTTAAATAAAGCTACCCCCACGGATGACTCACTCCCTTCCGATATCCCTACTAGTAGCCGCGAGCACCGTGCACGCCGGCTGGGTTCCCGATTCCCCATTGGTCCAAGTTGGCGACAATTTGGACATCTATTTCACGCTTAAAGGTAAGGCGACCTACGACAGTAACATCTTCTTAGGATCTGCTGCCGGTTTGCCTCCGGGCGGACTCTATTGGTCGCTGGGACCTGGCTTTGATATCGATTTCGCCAAAGAGTCTAATTTCTCGGCCTCTGTCTCCCTGCGGCGTGATTACATTAACTTCCTCGATAGTGCACAGCGCGGTTTAGACGATCAGCGCGACAACGCTTCGGTGAATTTTTCCTTTGATACCGGCGGTCCGCTAACGGTTTCAGGGTCGGCTGGTTATGTCGAAAGTGCAAGTAACGGCGTTCAAGAAGCCGCCATTACCGGTTTAGGCGCCGAAGGTACGCTCTCGCGCCAAGCTACGTACTCACATTCCGCTACGATTGGTTATCGATTCACTGAGAAGCTTAATGCAACCCTCGGCGCCACCCGTAGCAGCAACCGCTACGATCCATTTGCCAAGCCGATTGTGGCTCCAGCAACGACGCCAACTTACAATACTCAGGGCTTAACTGAGAATACGAGTTGGACTTTCCCGCTGGATATCCGTTTTCAAATTCGCGAACGCATAAATATCGGTTTTGTCTGGGAGCATGGTAGGACGGATATAGAGGCCGCTACGCTTTCGACGGCTCCACTCACGTATACCGGATTCACGAAGGATTTTTACGGTGTAACTTTAACAGGTCAGCCAACACCTTCGGGGAAAATCAATCTTACGATTAAAGCTGGTTCGCTGAGTACAAAATATGATGGCGGCGCAGATCCGGCGACGAACCCCTCTTATTCCATTTCGATCAGTCATACCATGACTGATAAAACGAGCCACTCGCTTACCTTTACGGACGACGCGAGTGTCGCTGCCTCAGGAAAGCGCAGTACGACGCGTTCGAGCCAATACGGGCTTAATTACGTTTACGACGAGTCTTTCCGGGCCGCGCTTACCACGGGTTATAGCGACACGGTGGTCGAGCCTAGCTTAAACGTGCGCACGGCCACCTTCGGCCTAAATGCCACCTATTCTCCGGATACCCATTGGACCTATACGGCAGGCTACTCCATGACTCGCTCATTAGAGCCGAGCGTCTACAGCGTAAACCAGCTGTCGATTGAAGCTAACTTGCGCTGGTAAGCATCTGTCTGTTGACCCGTGGGCTAGATTGTCCACCCTCTATGTTATGCGTATGTGCTCCGTCAGAGTTCTATCATTCTCTGTTTTGGCCATGGTCTTTGTTGGCTGTTCGACAGCCCCGCGAACCTCGGAATCGCTCATGCCTTACGAGGAAAAAGAAGATGCCGTTCCGTCTGCGGGACCTGTGCGTGAATCGTATCGTTTACGCGCACGCGACTTCGTCCGGATTGGTATTATCAACGAGCCAGATACATTTGTGGAGCGGCGTATCAATACCGATGGCACTGTCGACATCCCATTTTTGAAAGACGACAGCCTGGTTAAGATTGCTGGCTTAACCATGACCGAAGCCCAAGGTGCACTCGCAAAGCGATTTGGTGTGTATTTTAAGACGCCACAAGTTTCCGTAGAAATTCGTGGTTACGCCGAACGGAGAATTTATATTGATGGCTCTGTTGGTAAGACGGGCCCCGTCCCTATACCTCCCGAAGAAGAGATTACGTTAAAGAAAGCGCTGGCAACGGCTGGCGGCATTCTTCGCAGCGGTAATCGCTCGAGCGTTATTATTCGTCGCAAACAACCCGACGGCAGCGTGCGTACATTTGAGATTAATGTAAGCCGCATCGAAGAAGGCAAAGATCCAGACGTGCTACTCGAAGACGACGATCAAGTCTTTGTGCGCGAAAGCCGCATCTAAAACCAATTTACCATGCCATCTTCTTACATCCTTAGGCAGCGCGACGACGGTAACACAAGTTACTCTGGCGGCTATGGTGGCTACGGCGGATACGGTGCGTATGGTGAGTCGCGTTACGGTGGCTATGGATCTGTGCCCGCCCCAGGCTATGGCCAGGCGGCCGGCGTTAATCCCTTGGCAAATTACATGCTCATGCTTCGTGAGCGTATGTGGTACCTCGTGCTCACGGTACTGGTTTTTGTGACGGCAGCATTAATTTATACAGTCAATGCGACCCCTGAGTACCGTGCTTCGGGACGATTGAAGGTTTATAAATACGCCCCCAATATTACTGGGCGCGGTGCAGGTGAAGAGCTTTACGCGATTATGTCCGCGGATGACTTTAACACTGCCATCGAAGTGATGAAGAGCTCTGGCATTATTGAGTCTGTTGAGAGACGGTTAACGACAAGTGAGCGCAAGGCAGTGCTCGAACCCTACCAGTCTGGAAATATTTTCTCAGGTCCACTCACGTCTCAAGAAGTGTTCGGCCGGCAACGCGGAATCGCTGCGCAAAGAATGACGATGATTGTGAATGTCGAATTCACGCATCCTGACCGGGATCTTTCACGGCAAGTATGCCGACTTTTCTGCGAGTCTATTCAGAAAAACAGCGAAGATGAACGACTGACGGTCACCAATCCCCTGGTGGAGAAGGCACGTGTGGAAATCGAGTCCCTAGAAGAGCGGCTCAACCGGCTCTACCTCGACAAGAATGAGTTGGTGGGTCGAGAGCGCATGCTCGCGATTGTGAAAGACACGAATACTTTAGGGTCTGAACGTGGTGCGCTGGTCAAGGACCGCGAGGAGCTACGCCGTCAGATTGACGAGCTTGCAATCATCTGGGAGCAGATTGAGCAGTTCAAAAAAGAGGGCAAAGACCTTGTCTTAATTCCGATGGTAAAGTCGGACGATCGTGTAGCCGCTCTTTACAACCGAGTTAGCGAACTGCAGGTCACCATCGAAACCCTTGAAAAGAAATACACCGAAAGTCACCCCACGCTGCGCATGAGCCGTGAACAGTTAGATGTCACTAAGCGCGAGCTTAAGACGGCCATCGAAATGTCCGTCAACCGCTTAGCCGGCCTGCGCAGTAGCTCGCAACAGCGACTCATTGCTGCCGAGCGCTCCTTGTCAGGCAAGGAAGCCGAGATTGCACGTTTGCAAGGTGCGAATATTGAACTCGAGCGCATTGAGAAAGAAATCCGCTTAGGCGAAGACTTCTTGAATCGCTTAAAGTTAAGCTACGAAGATGCCAAATTGCGTACGTCGACGACAGGGACGTCGACCTCTGTCCGTATTTTAGACACACCAGTTGTCTCCGATCGCCCCATTAACAAGAACTACTACCTCAATGTCTTTGTGGGTATCGGACTTGGTTTGGCATCGGGTGTTGGACTTGTTGTTTTACTCGGCGTCTTCGATGACCGAGTGAAGTCGGCCGTTGATATTGAAGGCGGTCTCGGACTTCCGCTTGTCGGTACGGTTCCGCGCACGACTGATACCTATGGCCCAGATCGGGCACTCTTAGCGCGTCAGACCAAGGACAAGATGGCCATCGAATCTCTCCGAGCGATTCACTCGGTGATGAAGATTAATCCATCAGCTGCGAATGCTAAGGTATTACTCACTACGTCCACTCGCCCAGGTGAAGGTAAGACCTTCGTTACCACAAACATTGCGCTAACCTTCGCTCAACATGGCGAGCGGGTCCTCGTGGTGGATGCCGACTTACGCCTTCCCAATGTCGCCCCTTCCATGGGCATCGAGACTGACAATGGCATCAGCAAGTACTTCAATAATGAGATCACACTCGATGAAGCTATCTTGAAGGACTTCGAACCTAACTTAGACATTTTGCCAGTCGGGAGTATTTGTAAAAATCCGACGCAGGTCATTAATAGTCCGCGGTTCGATGAGCTCATCCGCGAACTCCGCACGCGTTACGACCGTATCTTTATCGACTCGCCGCCCCTTGGGGCTGTGTCCGACGCCTTGCACCTTGTGCCTAAAGTCGACGGTGTGATTTACGTTGTTCGCTTCAATCTCGTGAAAAAACGCAATGCGATGTCATGTATCGCACGATTGCGCGAAGCCGGTGTCCCGATTGTGGGCGCAGTGCTTAACTCGATGGCTACTCGTCTCGCAGCTTTCTATACGAACTCTTACGATGCATCCTATAGTAAGTATTACACAGATGCCGCGGATCAAGGTTCAGAGAAACCAGCCCCCAAGAAAGACCCCGTCGTCTAACAACGCCTTGAGAGTTGCCCTTTTATCGCTCGTGGCACTGTTGTGTGCCTGCCGGACGGTTCCTGGAACAGGCCGCAGTCAGTTGAACCTCGCCAGTGAATCGGCGTTATCCGAGCAAGCTTCCGCAGCGTTTGCGCAGATGCCTAGGGCTAACGACCCCGCAGGCCTTGCCCGCGTAAAGGCAATCGCGCTACGTGTTATTACTGCAGCACGGGCAGCCCCCAAGGGCTATGGTGATCCAAGTTTACCGCCGCCGGCTGCATGGGAAATCGCCATTATCAAAGATGACAGCCCTAACGCATTTGCGATGCCGGGTGGTAAGATCGGTTTTAATTCTGGGATGTTCCGACTAACGCCGACAGACGAAGATATCGCGGTCATTATTGGACATGAGGTTGCGCATGTTGTGTGTCGACATGGTAACGAGCGAGTCTCACAGGGTATTGCTGCCGCTGTCGGTGCCGTGGCGGTTGACCAATCCACACGCGATCAATCTGCTGAGAAACGTAAGCAGGCCATGGCTGCTTATGGTGCAGCTGCGACCCTTGGGGTCATCCTGCCTTTTAGTCGGTCACATGAATCTGAAGCCGATCAACTCGGCATCGTTTACATGGCGCTTGCGGGCTACAATCCAGCTCAATCAGTAACTTTTTGGCAGCGCTTCTCAAAAGAGCCAGGCGCTCGAATGCCTGAGTTTCTTTCGACGCATCCTTCAGATCAGACGCGCATCCAGAAGCTTCAGCAGCTTTTGCCAATGGCTCAAAAGATTTACGCAGAGCAGCAGGCGAAGGCGCCTACTCGTTAAGGCGTTTAGCGGTCGTCAATACGCAGGGGTGCTAACAGGTAGATACCACGGCGATCGTTTAAGTTACGCATAGCCTTAGCTTCGTGCCATTGAGTTCGGATTAATTGCACTAATGGGTCTTTAGCAGTCCGGGCGAAAAGGGGGCTCTCTTCGTCATCGGACAATACCATTTCTGCTAAGGAACGGCGGTCTTCATGTAAGCCTGGGAATTGAACGATTCCAGGTTCCTTAAGATTAGCTTGTTTGGATGCCTCGGCGATCGCATCGCGTAAGCCGCCGAAGGAATCAACGAGGCCAATCTTACGACCGCGGGCGCCTGACCAGACACGGCCTTGGGCAATTTCATGGACGTCATCACGTTTCATCTTTCTGCCGTTACCAACGACGCCGAGGAATTCTTCATAGATGCGATCCACGGACTCTTGGACAATCGCAAGCTCTTCGACAGTTGC
>CAJBPJ010000163.1 GCA_903957465.1 uncultured Opitutia bacterium | reverse complement strand
GTCAAAGAAGCTGCTCGCGCGCTGACAGGCGCAAGCATTCGTAACGGCGTCTATACCGTCTCCGAAAAACAACATGACAACCAGGAGAAGACTATTTTCGGACAAAAGGGAAATTGGGGGCCCGATGATCTCGTCAACATCACCATCGCCCAACCTGCAACTGCAGCCTATGCGCCCCAAGAACTCATCAAGTTCTATTTAGCCGCCGAAGGCTTACCGCGGGAATACGCTGTTTCATTTGGAAAAGTTTGGAAAGCGAACGGCATGCGCCTATCGGAGCTCCCACGGATTCTTTTCAACTCAGAGATTTTCTATCATCCTAAATTCCGCGGCAATTTCATCAAGTCCCCCATCGCCTACTACCTCGGGCTTTGCCAAGACCTTGGGATCGATGTTATCCCCTACCCTGGTCCAATTGTGAACGCGCTGCGAGCGATGGGACAGAGCTTCTACAACCCTCCCAATGTCCGCGGATGGCTCTATGGTCGCAATTGGATCAGCAGTTCATCCCTCGCGGCACGTCGCGCAGTCGCCCGCAATCTTTTCGTGACGACGCCGGACGAAAAACTCAACGCGGACGACCTAAAGGCACTCAAAGATGCCCGCGCAGCTGGCCACGGCAACCCATCGGTCACACCCGATCGCCTCGAGTTCCTTGCCAAAAATCGTACGGATGCAGAAATCGTCGTACATTTTTGTAACTATTTCCTGCCCGTAACCGTCTCTCCTGAATACCGAAAGGTTCTTGAAGAGCATATCCAGTCTGACGGTAAAAATCGCGTCCGCAGCATTCAAGAAGCAGTGACGGGCATCTTGCAGTCGCCCCTTTATCAACTTTCCTAATCCCATGAGCCTACGATTCCAGCCAAAGACACGTCGCGAATTCCTCCAAGGAGCTGGCACAGGCTTAGGCTTAATTGCCTTTGCTGGATTTGCTCCGTCGTTCTTAGTGAATTCGGTTTTAGCCGAAGCCCCGAAGGCAGAAAAGGATCGTCAAATTCTCGTGCTCATTCAGCTCGCCGGTGGAAATGACGGCCTGAATACCGTCGTCCATCACCAAAACGATAATTACTACCGCCTCCGTCCAACCATTGGCCTTCGGATGGCTGCGGGCCTACATGCTTTAAACGATCAAATCGCACTCAACCCTGCCATGGGCAAGATGAGCCAACTCATTAAAGAAGGAAAAATGGCGGTCGTGCAAAATGTTGGGTATCCCAATCCCAATCGATCACACTTCCGTTCTACAGAAATCTGGGAGACGGCATCCGATAGCGACAAGAGCTCTTACAATGGGTGGGTGGGTCGCTACTTCGACGCCTGTTGCGACGGAACGGGCAAAGACCCTCTAGCCATCCACGGTGGCGACGTCCTGCCGCAAACATTCCAAGCAGACATGCCACACAACATCTTCGGCATGGGAGGTGGGCGCGGTGGACGTAATAATAAACGCGGAGGCAAATCACCCTCGGGCGGCAAAGATGAGACCGAGCTGCTCATGGACCTGAATGAAGCGCCACTTACGGTGGGAGATGCCAAAGACCCTGCCGACAACACTCACTACCTTCAACACACCCTCATGGATGCGCTGCTAACGGAAAGTCGCGTCGGGGAAATTATTGCGAATTACAAACCATCGGTTCCTTACCCTGGCACAGGACTTGGCCAATCCTTACAGCGAATTGCTGCGCTTATCTCTGCCGGACTCGAAACACGCGTGTACTACGCGACCCAAGGCGGCTTTGATACGCACGCCAATCAAGTGAACCGCCACGCCCAACTCCTGGGTGAGATGAGCGAAGCCCTCTACGCATTCCAAATGGACCTTGAGCAAAAGCGTTTAGATCGCCAGGTGCTCACCATGACCTTCTCTGAATTCGGCCGTCGCCCTTCAGAAAATTCGACAGCAGGAACCGACCACGGAACATCCGCGCCACTCTTTGTGATGCACACGGGCATCAAGCAAGGCGTCAACGGAACGCCCCCTGACCTCAATATCCGCCCGAACGACGACATTACGTTTAGCACAGATTTCCGCCAGGTGTACTCGACGGTTCTTCGAAACTTCCTAAAGGCCGACCCAACCAAAGTCCTTGGCAAGACAGCCTACAAAGATCTGAACTTCCTCTAAGTTCACGTAGGAAAGAACGCCTCAGAAATCGCTTGCGGATAGGGCTATCGAGCGTTGTGATGACCTTCCGTTGTATTGCAGGGTGGAGCAGCCCGGTTAGCTCGTCAGGCTCATAACCTGAAGGTCGCAGGTTCAAATCCTGCCCCTGCACCCAACGTGGAAGGCTTTATTACCCAAAAAGATGCATTTATTGCATCTAAGGCTTGCCTAACCCCCAACTTATTCCCAACCTATACCCAACATCTCCTACGGGAGATGGGATAAATTAGATAAAGTAGAAAATAAAGGCGGGTTACGTAGGGGTACGTAACCCGCCTCCTTTTTTGCCCAAATAGAAGCAGACCGAACGAGGATTAACCCCCGCCGGTCATCTTGGTGATAAGCGTAATCAGCGGGAGGAACATCGCCAAAACGATGGTACCGACCACGACCGCCAGGAAGACGATAAGGACTGGCTCGATAATCGACGTTAAGGCGCCAACAGCGTTGTCGACTTCTTCGTCATAGATATCCGCCACGCGATTTAACATTTCAGAAAGCTGTCCGGTTTCCTCTCCGACTTGAATCATCGAAGTCACCATTTGGGGAAATACACCCGATTGCTCAAGGGGTACTGACAGCGGCTCGCCGTCACGCACACGGTCGTGCACGCGCTCGAGTGCCTCTGCAATCACGACGTTCGAAAGCGTATCGCGCGTAATATTGATAGCCTGAAGAATAGGCACGCCGGATGCCATGAGCGTGCCGAAGGTACGCGCAAATCGAGAAACGGTAACGATTTGAATAAAGCCGCCCAACTTCGGCACCTTAAAGAGAATGCGGTCGAAGATTTCTTTACCCTTTTCAGTGCCAAGCCATGCGCGCGCTGCGGTGGCACCGCCAAAGATTACGGTATACGCAATTACCGGACGAAGAAGGCCGACGAGGCTGAACTCCGAAGGCAGCATCCAGTCCTGAAGAAACTGTGAGATGTTGACCACAAAGGCAGTCAACGGAGGCATAGCGGTTTTTTGTGCCGAAAGAAGGTTCTGGAATGCAGGAACCACCTTCACGAGTAACACAATAACGATCACGACCGCAACGGAGACGACGACGGCCGGGTAGACCATCGCTGACTTCACTTTCTTCTGAATGCGTTGCGCTTTTTCACGGAAACCTGCTAAGCGACCAAGCACCTTATCAAGCACACCACCCGCTTCACCGGCCTTGACCATGTTAACAAAGAGACGGTCGAATGCTTTCGGGTGAGCGGCCAAAGCTTCTGAGAAATTATTACCTTGGGAAACGCTATCAGTGATAGCACCCAGCACGTCCTTGAACGCAGGGTTGCGCTCTTGCTTATGAATAAGCTCCAAGGCGCGTAGCAGAGGCAGGCCTGCCATTAAAAGGGTCGCGAGCTGGCGGGCCATGGTCGTGACCTCGTCTGAAGTCACTTTACCGCCGCCACCAAAGCTGAAGCCTTTTTTAGCGGGCTTAGCACCTGGCGTAGGTGCAGGTTTTGCGGACGGCGCATCACCTGTAACCGCTGTAACCATTAGGCCTTTGGCCATGAGCTTCTTGCGGGCTTCTTCGGCAGAGGCCGCATCAATTTTCCCATTGGCCTGCTGACCGTTGCGATCAATGGCGGTGTATTTAAAGTCGGGCATAGTGTGGGTAGATTAGGTGTATTTAAGGACTTCCTCAATAGTGGTCTGTCCGTCAAAAATAGCGCGAATACCGTCGTCGCGAAGGGGGCGCATACCCAATTCAATGGATTTCTGCTTCAATACGAGTGTCGGCGCTTTTTGGGTGATCAGCTCCCGCAAAGGGTCACTGACCATCATGAGCTCGAAGAGGCCTTGGCGACCCTTGTAGCCAGACTTATTGCACTCAGGGCAACCCTTGCCGAAGAAGAACTGCTTGTTAGCAATCTCAACGGGATCGACTTCAAGCAGGGCCACCGTGTCTTTATCGGGCTCAAAGGCTGTTCGGCACGACTTGCAAATACGACGAAGGAGTCGCTGCCCGAGGACGCCTTCAACGGATGCAGAGATAAGGAATGGCTCAAGACCCATATCAATGAGTCGCGTCACGGCACCCGGAGCATCGTTGGTGTGAAGTGTGGAAAGCACAACGTGCCCTGTGAGTGATGCCTGTACGGCAATTTGGGCAGTCTCTAAGTCACGAATTTCCCCCACCATGATAGTGTCAGGGTCTTGTCGAAGGAAGGAACGTAGTGCCGCCGCGAAGGTAAGTCCGACCTGGTGATTAATCGGCACCTGCATGATACCCTCAACTTCATACTCAACGGGATCTTCGGCGGTGAGAATCTTTACATCCTCTGAATTCACTTCACGCAAAGCCGAGTAAAGCGTGGTGGTCTTACCTGAACCCGTCGGACCCGTCACAATAAAGATACCATTGGGGCGATTCACGAGATCGCGAATACCCTGCATGACATCGTCCTGCATGGATAAATTAACGAGATCAAGATTCACGACAGTCTTGTCGAGAATACGCAACACGACGGACTCTCCAAACTGCGTCGGCAGTGTGGAAACGCGAAGATCGATAGCTCGACCACTGATTGTCGTCTTAATGCGACCGTCTTGGGGCACGCGACGCTCCGCGATATTCAGGGAAGACATCACCTTCACGCGCGCAATCACCGCCGGAGCGAGATTCTTGGGCGGAGGCGCCATTTCATAAAGCGAACCGTCAATACGGTAACGAATGCGGAACTGATCTTCGTACGGCTCAAAATGGATGTCAGATGCCTTCGCTTTGACGGCTTCTTGCAAAACAAGGTCAACGAAGCGGATGATAGGGGCCTGACTGGCTTGATTGGTTATGTCCTCCTCCGTGATTGCCTCCGTATTTCCAGCAATAGGTTCTGAGGATTCAAATTCACCCAGTAAATCCTCCATCGAGGCCTGCTGAGCTTCGCCATAGTACTTCGTAACCGCCGCATCGACTAAATCAGGATCAACGACGGCAAACTCAACGTCGGTCTTAAGGATAAAGGTTAACTCACTCACTGCGGATGAGTTGAAAGGGTCTTTCGCCAGGAAGATTGTCCGGTTACCGTCTTGAGCGACAGGTACTGCTAAATAACGGTGGGCCTGGGCAGGCTTAAGCAACCGAGTGATATCGGTGTCCACCTCAGGGACAGCGGAGTAATACGCAACGCCGAGGTGATCTGCAGTAGCCTGGAGCAGGCTTACTTTGTCCGTCAGGCCCGCATCAATGAGAAGGTCAGCCAAAGACTTCCCTGTACTCAAATGATTCTCCCAAAGTTCTTGTGACTGGGCTTCGTCTGCTAGGTGGAATTCCCGAGCAATATCGCGAATGCTGTCACTATGGTCGTCGAACATGGTTAGGCTTTTTTGCCGTCATTTTTCAGACGAGAACGCATCATTTCAGCGTCCTGTGAGTGATTCATTGCTTCTTCGGG
>CAJBPJ010000162.1 GCA_903957465.1 uncultured Opitutia bacterium | reverse complement strand
GTTTCCCCATGCACGATACGTTGTGCCTGATCGAGACCCAACCGGACAGCATGGTATGCTTGTGGAAGGTAACGCGCGTCTTTGGCAACACACACACGAATGGCATCATCAAAATCCATAGTCATCGGTACTATTCATTAACCCGCGAAAGCCTTAAGCAAGCGCGTGTTTTGGGCGGCGGTTCCCACGGTGATGCGTAACCAATCTGTCATTCCATAGCCGCGAAGTGGACGAACGATGATGCCTTGACGTTGTAAGCGATTAAAAACCGCATCAGCTCCAGGCACTTTGACGGCAATGAAATTGGCACGGCCATCAATGTATTCAAACCCGAGTTTCTGGAAACCCGTAGCAAGTTGCGTCAGCCCCTCGGCATTAACTTTGAGGGTGCGTTTAAGAAATTCTGTATCATCGAGAGCCGCTTGTGCTGCCGCGAGCGCGACGAGATTCACGTTGAAAGGTTGACGCACGCGATTGAGCAATCCACAGACTTCGGCTGAACCAACCAAATAACCGACGCGAAGCCCAGCGAGTCCGTAGACCTTCGAGAACGTGCGGGTAATCAGGACCTTGCGACCAGAGCGTAGCAACGGAAGCAAGTCAGCGGTTTTATCTAAAAACTCAGCATAAGCTTCATCGAGACAGAAAATGACGTGGTCGGGTAATGACTCAGCGAGCGCGACGATTTCGGACGGTTCATCGACTCCGCCGGTCGGATTATTCGGACTCGCCAGGAAAAGTATGCGCGTACGGTCTGTCACTGCTTGGCGCATCGCTTTTAGATCATGCCGATACCCTGGCATCGGAACTTCCACCGGGGTCGCGCCAAAAAGTGTCGTGGCAAGTTTGTAGACAACAAAAGCTTGAGAGCCAAAAACAACTTCATCACCAGGGCGCAAGAAAGCTTGGGCGAGAAGCAACATCACCTCATTGGAACCATTCCCGACAACGAACTGGTTGGGAGGAAGATTCCACATCTTGCCAAGTCTCTCGCGTAAGAATGTGCAGCCAGAGTCAGGATAGAGGTGAAGCGATTCGAGTGCTTTATGCGCGGCTGCTAACCCTAAGGGCGAAGGGCCAAGAGGGTTTTCGTTTGAGGCCAACTTAATGACGTCGGACGGATTAAGTCCAAATTCACGAGCCACAACTTCGATGGGTCGCCCAGCCTCGTAAATTGGCTGGGTGAGTAGCGGTCGGCTAGCAAGGTCGGTGTAAGAGACGGTCATTCCAAGGATGGATGAAAATGCAAGTTAGTCCCCTGATGGCTTGCTGGCAAACGAGAACCTGCCAAGTTCTTTGTGTGCGCATCCTCGTCTTAGGAGCCTCAGGTTTAGTCGGTCGCGAGACCGTCCTCGCCGCCCTCCGTCGGGGCCACGCGGTCGTGGCCGTTGGTGGCACCCGTAGTCCACGAGTGCCCCAAGGAACCGAGTCTATCTCAACAGACCTTACAGACGCCCAAGGCCTTGAACGTCTCATTCTAGACCGCTTTCCCGATGCGGTTATTAACGCAGCAGCGGTCGCAACCATCGCTGACTGTGAAAAAGACCCTAAGCGCGCAGAGCAAATCAATGCCGCCCTGCCCCGTCGATTGGCACAACTCTGCCACCACGTCGGTGCACGCTTTATCCATCTTTCGACGGATATGGTCTTCGATGGCGAACAAGGCCGCTACTGCAGTACAGATCTACCACTCCCACTCCATCTCTATGGTCAAACCAAGCTACTTGGGGAAGTTGGTGTGCTCTCTGAAGGAAAAAAACAGGCGTGTGTGTTACGCACGACATTGGTCTCAGCTAATTCAGCAACCGGTGACCGCGGACTCCATGAGCGACTTTTTATCGACTGGAAAGCTGGTAAGCAGACCTCCCTCTTCACGGAAGAAATTCGTCAGCCTGTTTCCGTAACGAATCTTGCAGATGTCTGTGTAGAGTTGTGCGAACGCGATAACCTCTCAGGACTTTTCCACTGGGCAGGCTCCGATGCAATGAGCCGTTTTGAGATGGGTGTAAAAATTGCGGAGCATTTTGGTCTCAATCCTAATGACCATATTAAGCCTGTAGCGTATGCGGATGTTCCCAACCTCGGGAAACGTCCACGCGATCTAAGCTTTGAACTGCACCCTCTCGCCGGAAAACTTAAGACGCGCGCTCAGGCCTTTAGTGAAATCTTAAGCGAACTCGAAGTACCTCGCGGTTGTGATGCATGGTATACCGAAAAAACTGGCCGCAGGATTGTCCGTCGGCTCACCCAAGGTATTGATTTCTGAGTCGATGCACACGCTGCCGACAGAATCTTCGACGGGGGCACTGAATATGGCTCAGGACCTTTTACTCCTGGAAGCCTATCCACATCTCGAAATTCCACGCTTCCGTAGTTACGGCTGGTCAGAGCCCGCATTTACATTTGGGGTTTCACAAAAGTGGTCAGACTTCCGTCCACAAGTCCCGAGAGAGTGTACCCTCATTCGTCGGGCAACTGGCGGTGGCTTAGTTTCGCATCTAGAGGATTGGACATTTGCCCTCGTGATACCTTCAACACAAGCTGTCTTTCATCTCGACGCTCTGGAAAGTTACGGCGTGGTCTTACGCGCCTTGGAGCAATCACTTCGCGCCCAAGGTCAGCCTGTAGCGATGATACCTTCTCCAAGTGGACCACGCACCTTCCATGCACCTGATGTCTGCGCGACGCGCTCTGAACCTTATGACTTGGTGCGTACCAGTGATGGGAAAAAATTAGCCGGTGCTGCCCAAAAAAGAACCCGCGATGGGCTGCTGCTTCAAGGTTACCTCTGGAAGCCCTACCTAAGCCAAGTTAACACCAGCCTGCTACAGACAGATTTCACCACGGCATTAGCTGAAGCTTTAGGAACAAAAGTTGAAGGCGTAAGCACCCCACAGTACTCCAAAGAATTCACCGCGGCGGCGGCAGAGAAATTCTCTTCGAAGGCGTGGAATGAGCGGCTTTAATTAGAAAAGTTCCGCCTGTCCTTGTTCACTTGCTTTAGGCTTTGTAGGCTTTTCTACCTTCATTGGCTTAGCTGGTGGCGGATTCACATCTGGCATATTTGCGGCCGCAGGAAGCCCACCCCCTTTTTCCATACCGCTTAAGATTTCACGTGCGCGTGCAACCACTGATGGTGGCATTCCGGCAAGCCGAGCAACTTGAATACCATAGGAGCGGTCGGCAGAGCCTGGTACAACGCGACGAACAAAGACAATTTCGTCCTGCCACTCGCGGACGGCGACAGTCCAATTGCGCAAACGCGGCAAGGTGTCAGCTAAACGGGTTAACTCGTGGTAGTGAGTCGCAAAGAGTGTCCGTGGACCGGCACCCAATTTTCCGTGCAAGTGCTCCGCTACCGCCCAAGCAATACTGATACCATCATACGTGCTGGTACCGCGGCCAATTTCATCCAGCACGATAAGTGAACGTACGGTTGCGTTGTTTAAGATGTTCGATGTCTCGCTCATCTCGACCATGAACGTAGAATGTCCGCGGGAAAGTTCATCGCTTGCACCGACTCGACAAAAGATACGATCAACTAAACCAACTCGCGCTGCACGGGCGGGTACGAAGCTACCCAACTGTGCAAGCAATGCTAGGAGTGCGACTTGGCGTATATACGTCGATTTGCCGGCCATATTGGGGCCGGTGATAAGTGCGACTTGTTCTCCAGATGATGCTAAACGTGTGTCATTAGGCACAAAGGCTCCGGCTCCAGGCCTATTCCGCAACATGCGCTCGACGACCGGGTGTCGACCCTCTGAAATTTCTAGGACATCAGAGTCGTCAACAACAGGCTGACACCAATCGCCATCACGGGCTAGTTCTGCCCAGCCGCGCAAAACGTCGACTTCAGCCAAAGCCATCGCCGTGACGTAAAGAGTCTCGGAAGACTTCAGGACTTCGGCGACGAGCTCGTGGAAGAGTTCTGTTTCGCGCGCAAGTGCTTGTTCATCGGAGCGCAAAACTTCCCGCTCTTTTGTACGGAGTGTTTCCGTGGTATAGCGTTCCGCATTCACCATTGTCTGCTTGCGGATGTAATCTGCAGGCACGGAGGCTAGATTGGCTTTGGTAACTTCGATCGCATACCCAAAAGCTCCATTGTAGCGCACTTTAAGTGACTTAATTCCTGTGCGTACTTGTTCGCCACGTTCAAAATCAGCAATCCAGGCCTTGCTGTCGCTAGCCAACGAGCGAAGCCGATCAAGCTCGGGATCGAGCCCCTGCCGCAACATGCCACCTTCCGTTAGATCTGTCGGCAATTCATCGGCGAGTGCCGCGTTGAGTCGTTCGGCTAAAGCGGATTCGAGATGCACACGCTCCGAAAGTTCCTTGAGGGCGCCACCGGGTGTCGCTCGAAGCTCTTCACGTATAGCCGGTAGAGTCACCAAGGTATCACGAATCCCACCCAACTCACGTGGGTTGCGTAGGCGATTCTGTAGGCGCGAAAGTATTCTCGGGATATCGCGCACTGCCATCAGTGATTCGCCGATACGAGCGGAGCTGCCTGGGTGCTTGACTAAAGCAGCTACGGCATCGGAACGCTGGCGTATCACGGCAAGATCTGTCGATGGTTCGGCCAGCCAACGTGCGAGCAACCGCGCGCCGGCAGGCGTTAAAGTACGATCGAGTGTTTCAATTAATGAACCTTCGCGCCGTCCGGATTGTGTGGCAAAGAGCTCGAGGTTACGGGATGACGCTGGATCAAGCAGAACGGATTGCCCTAAGCGAACTTCGGTTAAGCGCGTGAGATTACGTGGTCGGTCACAGAGCGAATCGGTGACATACCCTAAGACGGCACCCGCGGCACCGAGTGCAGGATGGGTTTCCTCGAGGCCGAAGCCCGCGAGACTATGGACGGCGAGCGTCTGCCCAACGAGCCGTGCCCCTGCGCTGATGTCAAAATTCCAGCCCGGTGTTCGTGAAACCGAACGGCCTGCTAGCAATTGCCCCAAGAGTTCGCTTTGTGCATCGGGAACTTCAAGACCCTCGGGCAGGATGACTTCACTGGGTGACAGTGCATGCAAGTGAGGGAAGAGTCGATCGGGGGTGACATCGCTGGCTAAACGAAAGTCGGCTGTGGAAACATCTAACCACGCAGCATGCCAACCTGCTTTATCCCAATTTAGTGCCAACAGATAATTGCTCTTTCGCGAGTCGAGTTGCGAATCTTCTAGGGCCGTTCCAGGTGTCAGGATGCGTGTCAACGCACGCCGCACGAGTTTACCAGCGACGGGTTGTTCGACTTGATCGCAAATCGCAACCTTGATGCCCGCTGCGAGTAATTTTTGTACGTACGTCGGTGCCGCATGGTGTGGTATACCCGCCATAGGCTGATCATGCCGCTTGGTGAGTGTTATCCCAAGGATACGGGAAGCGACTTCTGCGTCTTTACCGAAAACTTCAAAAAAATCACCTAAGCGAAAAAAGAGCACAGCATCTGCTGGGAGTTTATCACGAAACTCACGGTACTGCCTTTGCATGGGGGTATCGCTCGACACGGTCCCTATGCAAGGGGTCAAAAGCCTACGCGCAAGGCGAACCGATAGGTTAACGCATCTCCTTGCCTTCGACCCTCCCTCTCCTACGGTTTCTACATGGCAGAACAACCCTTGCTCCGCGTGCGGAACCTAGGCGTCTCCTTCCGTTCCGGAGGTGTCGAGTCTATGGCTTCGTCCGGCGTCACCTATGATTTATCTCCTGGGGAAATTCTCGCTGTCGTCGGTGAGTCGGGTTCTGGAAAGTCTGTCTCCGCCCTAGCCTTGACGCGCCTACTCCCGCCCGAGCCTGCCTGTATGATTACTGGGTCGGTACAATTACAAGGTCGCGAGTTGGTGGGCTTAAGCGAAACCGAGTTAACCAAAGTCCGCGGAAAACAAATAGCTTACATTTTTCAAGAACCTGGCACTTCGATGAACCCGGTGTACACGGTGGGTTTTCAAATTGCCGAGGCGGTCAAGGCGCACCGACCTGAAATTTCCAATGTTCAGTCAACGGTCGAAGAATCTCTCGATGCGGTTGGTATTCGCGAGCCAGCGCGTGCGGCGGCTTCTTACCCCCACGAACTTTCAGGCGGCATGTTGCAACGCGCGATGATCGCGATGGCCTTGGCTTGCGATCCAAAGGTACTCGTCGCGGATGAACCCACCACCGCCCTCGACGTAACCATTCAGAAGCAAATTATGGAATTGCTCGCTCGGCTACGTAAAGAACGCGGCATGAGTATACTTTTGATTACCCATAATTTCGGCATCGTTGCGAACATGGCGGATAATGTCTTTGTGATGAACCAAGGACGCGTGGTCGAACAAGGCAGCGTCAAGGCAGTGATGGGCTCACCTCAGCATCCATATACGCGTGGATTGATCGGTTGTATCCCTCGCCTCGGTCAACGCCGTCGCCGCCTCTCCACACTTGAAGACGCACTTCGTGAGTCTGAAACCCAAAGCGGATGAGTACGCCTACCCTCATTGAAATCCAGGACCTTAAGGTCCATTACCCACGGCCTGGCGCTGGTTGGTTTAGTAAAGCCGACCCAGTGCGGGCAGTCGACGGGGTAAGTTTTGTCGTGCCTCGCGGGAAGACCGTCGGGCTCGTGGGCGAATCCGGTTCAGGAAAAACCACGACTGGGCGGGCGATTGTTAAATTAGCACCAGTGACTGCCGGGAAGATTATTTGGGAAGGCGTCGATATCGGCCAGATGGACAACCGCACATTCCTTCCCTGGCGGAAAAAGGTGCAAATGGTCTTTCAAGATCCCTACGGTTCGCTCAATCCACGCGCGGATATCTTAGGCATCCTTTCAGAACCGCTCGAAATTCACTTCCCAAAGCTTAATCGTTCAGACCGGGAAGCTCGTTGTGCCGAATTACTGAAAAAAGTTGGTTTAAAACCGGAACAGATGAGGCGTCACCCTCATGAGTTCTCGGGAGGACAACGCCAACGCATCGGCATCGCGCGGGCATTAGCTGTGCAACCCGAACTGATTGTCTGCGATGAACCTGTTTCGGCTCTCGATGTTTCCGTGCAGGCATCCGTCGTTAACTTACTGCAAGACCTACAAGACGAGCTCGGCGTAGCTTATTTGTTTATTGCACACGACCTGGCAGTCGTTGAGCACATTAGCCACCATGTCTTGGTAATGGAAAAAGGTGTGGTCGTCGAACAAGGCACACCTGACCAAATTCTTGGTTCGCCCCAGCATCCCTATACGCGGACATTGCTCGACGCTGTTCCTAAATTCTAAAGATGGCCGAGGCATCACCTGACTCAGGTAAAAACTCTCCAGCTATTAGCCGAGAGACCTTAGGCCTCGGGGTCATTATTTTAATGATGATGGGATTTGCCACCTGGGATCAGTGGGCAATCTGGAGCACGAAAGAAGACTATACCTTCGGCTACCTTGTACCCGCATTTTCAATCTATGTATTCTGGGAGCGGTGGGTAAATTTACGTCCCTTACTCACAGGTGAAACCTCACTACCAGGTACGCCGACACGTCCATGGCTACTGAATGTTGCCCGTAGCTTAACATTTTTCTGCGTCTTGTCCTTCGCCCTTGGTTCAGCTTGGCGAGCCATCTTTGGAACAGGCAGCCTATCGACCCTCGCAATCGCTTTCGGCCTCATGGGATGCCTTCTTGGATTTGCATTTTTATCTGTTCGCTCCGCTAACGCGATGGAGCCCTCAGGTCGTATGCGCTGGAACGCCCTCGGATTATGTCTTTTCCCAGCAGCAATTTGGATTATCTCAGGACCATTCCTCTACCTCGTCGACAACCAGATTAAGGCGCCGTTACTTGAGTTTGTAACTGAAGTTGTCGCAGGATTATTACGCATCGGTGGGTATACAATTTCGCTACGCGCCAACGTCATCGTGTTCTTGCCTAGTGGTGAACAAGTCGGGATTGCAGATGCATGTTCGGGCATACGTTCGCTTTCTGCCTGCATTTTCGTTGGGTCTTTCTTGGGCGCACTCTGGATTGAAGGTCGTTTCCCTGGCGTATTCATTCGTCGAATCTTGATGATCAGTTTGTCGGCGTTCGCGGCGATTGTCCTTAATATTGCCCGCAATACTTACCTGGCCATGTACGTGAGTTCGCATGGAGCCGGCGCGATTGACCGCGACTACGCTGGACTCGAGCCCGGCCAAGCTGGCTTCTCCTCATTCGGCACAGTGCATGACTTTGCAGGCAACGCCGCAATGGTCGCCACATTCGTGGTCTTAATTGCCTGCGTACCTCTCCTGAATCGTTTCGGTTCCAGTCGAGCAAAAGTATGAAGATCCTCTTTTTAACGCCGGAGGTTGCCCCTTGGTCAAAGGCCGGCGGACTGGGAGATGCAACGGCAGCACTCGCAAAGGCGCTGGCAATGTTAGGGCATGATATTCGGATCGTCACACCGCTTTACGGATCGGTTCAGCCATTAAACCAACTCAAAGATTACCGCGAACACCTCGAGGTCGGCGTAAAGCCAGTCGATAGCTGCAGGGTTAAAACAGCAGCCGATATAAACCCTAAGATATATTTCTTGGAGCATCCTGAGTATTATGGCGCACCTGAAATCTATGGCGATCGAGTCGATGCGGGTGCCAGGGCACTCTTTTTAACACGTGCGGGACTTGATCTATGCTTAGCGGATGAATGGATCCCAGACGTTGTCCATGTGCACGATTGGACCGTTGCCCTCGCCCCCGTGCTCTTAAACACCGTGTTGCGCGGAACGCCTCTAGGTCAGTCCGCATCTGTTCTGACGATTCATAATTTACAACACCAAGGCCTCTTTGGCACCGAATGTATCGATTTACTCGGACTTCCCCAATGGCTGCTCAGCCCAGATAACCTAGAGTGCCTCGGCGGCATCAATCTGCTCAAAGGTGGCATCTTCCATGCAACACGACTGACGACCGTAAGTCCTACGTATGCTAAGGAAATACTGACTCCAGAGTTCGGCTTTGGATTAGACCCTGTGATACGGCACCGTGCGGCTGACCTTGAAGGCATTTTAAATGGCGTCGATGCAGACGACTGGAATCCAGCGCGCGACACGCTTATCCCCGCACGCTATCAAGCAACGGATCTCACAGGTAAGGCATTGTGCAAAACAGAACTACAGCGTACATGTGGCTTAGAGAAAGCCCCGAGTACGGCTATGATTGGTATCGTCTCACGGATGTGGGATCAGAAAGGATTAGACTTAACCATCGAACCCCTGCGTGCCCGACTCCGTGCTGCGGAAATTCAGCTGGTAGTGCTCGGCAGCGGCGATCCAGCGATAGAAGCAGCTTTTTTAAGTCTCGCAGCCGAATTCCCGCAACGGGCATACGTGCGCATCGGATACGACAACCAACTTGCGCACCGTATCGAGGCCGCCTCCGACTTTTTCCTCATGCCAAGTCGGTTCGAGCCCTGTGGCCTTAACCAACTCTACTCGATGACCTACGGCACCCTGCCGATTGTTCGAAAGACGGGTGGGCTTGCTGACACTGTCGACGGTTGGCACCAAGGAGACGCAAAATCAACCGGTATTGTTTTTGAGCATGCCGATAGCACCGGGGTGCAATGGGCTCTCGGGCATGCCATTAAGTTATACTATCAACACGAAAACGAGTTTCACGCCGTACGCCATCGTGCCATGTCGCGAAGCTTCAGTTGGACAACCGCAGCACAGAACTATGAGCGGTGCTACGAAGAGGCTATTCGACAACGCCGACACGCATTTGCGCAGCCAGCAGTTAAGTTAGTAACAGGCCCTAAGCCCAAAGTTACGCTCAGCAAAAATAAGGCTGTCGCT
>CAJBPJ010000161.1 GCA_903957465.1 uncultured Opitutia bacterium | reverse complement strand
TGATGGTCGTATCACCAACAGCCTGAACCCAAATGCCAGTGATGTCTTTGACGAAGTTTAGATTGTAATCTCCATCACCCAAGGCCGAGTCCGTAGGATTGAAATCAAAGGTGGTTGTGTCTGTGCCACGCGAAAGCATCGCACCTGTCTCAGCATCTTGACCGGCCCAAATGCCGATGTTGCCTTGGGCAATAATCGAGCTCGCAGGCGTCGCCTTGAGCGATCCGTAAGGTGTGACAATCGCCACATCGCCCGTGGAAGCTTCTACGGTGCCGCTGATCTGGATGTCGCCGATAATTTCACCTGGCAACGCGCCGCCAAAAGCTGATGACAAGCGATCTGCGCGATCGCCGGCAGTTTGTGCCTCGAGACGAACCGATGAACCTTTAACACGCACGCCTGCACGGATATCGAGCAGGGCAGAACCTGCATCACGATCCCAATTGGTTTCAGCAATGCGCGAGGTTGATGGGTAATCGACTAGAGTCCGACCACGGTAAACGTCTTCGATGAAGAGATAGCCTGGGTTAGGAATTGCTGGGTCTGTGGGCGGGCCTTGGTAGTATTCTGCATTGTACAGCGTGTACTGACCGAAAATATTGGCGTTCGAGAGGAGCGTGACCGCACCGGAGATACGAATGTCGCTTGCGATGGTTAAATTACGACCCGCAACCAAGCTAAGGTTACCTGTCGTCGCGATAATCGAGGCAATCGGACCAGCGACGGTGATGTCGTTGGTGGCTTCAATGCGGACATTAATTCCGTTTTGGAGGAGTGTCAGGATCTTACCGGCGAGGATAAATTTATCCAGATAGCGCGTGTCATACGACGTCGCACTACCCTCCTGAATGTCAACAATTGCATTTACGCCATTGTTGTATGTTGGCGAAGTTGGATCGAGAATACTTCCGTCAGCACCACTCGTAACGATGAAAATATTTTTTGGGTCGAGTAAGATTTCACCACCTTGGCCGAGGCGAAGGTTGTCGAAATTCACATCACCAAGAGCAGGCGCCGAGATGTCGATGAATCCGCCTTTGGTTAAGCCCGTAACATCGATGGAGCCAGAGACTGCAGCGGAATCAGTGCCACGAACATAAACCTCGCCGCCTTGAGCTGAAACCGAAGATGCATCGAGCGCGCCGTTAACGGTTACGTTTGAGGAGTCCATGCGGATGGTGCCGCCTTGGCGCGTAAGACCTTTGGCTTCAATCAAGCCACCGGTTTGCACAACCGCGGTCGCCAAACCACTTGCTGCCTTGGCAGTGAGAACAACCAGACCTTCTCCCACGCGAATCACTCCGCCGTTGGAGACGGCGGCGTCCACCAACGAGGCGTCCACTGCGAGTGAGATTAAACTGTCGCCTGCAAAATCAAGGCGAACGGCATCCCCTGAACCCAGGAGTACTTTACCGGCATTCGCAGTAATGAGGCCTTCGTTGGAAACGCGGGCACCAAGCAAAACAACGTGGCCTGCGTCCGCCGAAGTAATGGTACCTTGGTTGACAACATTGCCACCACGACCTGTGAAGGTTGCAGTGCCTGTGCTGAAATCACCGGAAGCATTTTGCAGCGCGGAGGCCACCAACGAGCCGACGTTCACCTCTGAACCTGGCGCGAAAAGAATGCCTTGGGCATTGGTTAAAACAACGCGGCCATTTGAGGAAAGTTTACCGGCGATAACCGAGGGGTCTGTGCCGAGGACTCGGTTGAAACTAACGGACTTGGAATCGGGCTGGTTGAAGCGGACTTCGGCCGAGGATCCGACGTTGAAATTATCCCAATCCAAACTTGCTTGGCGTGAAGCTTGATTGACGTCCATGCGACTGCCCGAAACTTGCACAGATGCAGATCCGGCACGGACCTCGCGAAGGCTTGGGAGGGCGCCCGGGGTAGGGTTAGCTATCAGCGGTGTTACGGCCATCGCAGCAGCGGCTGCGAGGAACGAACGACCAACGTTAAACAACGATTTGGAGCGGCCCATAAAGTCAGAGGTAGGAGGCTGATAACTGTCTTTTTATCGGCAAATCGGTCAACCGCAAAAACCCCCCCTAGAGACGCTTGCAGAGAGGGTCATAACTGGCCAGAAAAGCGCATGGCCCCCGCCCTTTCGCGACAAACCAAGATTATCGCCACTTTAGGGCCTGCCTCGGACAGTCCAGAACGACTTTTAGAGCTCATTTCTAGGGGTGTAGATATCTTTCGGTTAAACATGGCACATGCCGATGAAACCTGGGTTCGTAAGGTAGTTGGCCATATCCGGGATGCCGCTAAAAAGTCCGAAAAAGACGTGGCCATTATGATGGATGTCAAAGGTCCCGAAATACGTACGAATAGCCGATCAAGCCCCCTGTCCTTGGCCTTAGGTCAAATAGTCGATATGTCCGGGCCAGGGGTTGAGCCTGAAGCAGGAATTGAGCTGATTTCTACCAACTATGCACCCATTGTTAAATCGGTTAAGAAAAACTGCATAGTGTTGATTGATAACGGTTTAATACAATTTAAGGTCAAAGAAAAGAAGGCGGACAGGCTCCGGTGTACGGTCGAGCAGCCTGGGGTTATGGGCAGCCGCCGACATGTAAACCTACCCGGGGTCAAAATTGAGCTACCAGCCCTAACCGAGAAAGACCTGAAAGACGTGGCCCTGGGCTGCCAGGTGGGCATCGATCTCTATGCGCTCTCATTTGTTCGCGAAGCCGCGGACATCAAAGCGCTCAAAGAACTTTTAGCTACGCACAGTTCGCGGGCTGGCGTGATTGCTAAAATCGAAGACCAGTCTGCCGTGGATCACCTTTCGCCGATTATTACAGAGTCCGATGGTTTGATGGTCGCACGTGGCGACCTCGGTATAGAAATTCCGTATGAGACGCTGCCACTGGTGCAACGTCGCGCGATTGGACTCTGCCAAGTCGCCCGTAAACCCGTCATCGTCGCAACACATATGCTGGAATCGATGATCGAAAATCCTGTGCCCACGCGCGCAGAAGTTTCTGACATCGCCAATGCAGTCACTGAGTCAGCCGATGCGCTCATGCTCTCTGGAGAAACAACAACCGGGAAACACCCCATACGTTGCGTCGAAGTGATGTCGCGTATTGCCGAGGCCGTGGAACGCGATCGTCCGCCCGAGATGACTCCCGAGCCTGTTGGTGATACGCCGAAAGCAAAACTGCTGCGTGCAGCCGCAACGCTCGCTCGTAATCTCGGTAGCGCTGGACTGGTTGTCTTTACACGCAACGGAGATTTGCCGCGCGTACTCGCTTCCATGCGGTCGGCAGGCTGCCCCATTCACGCTTTTGCTGAAGACGCAGTCATTGCGCGGCGCATGCATTTACTCTGGGGAGTTCAACCGCATGTGCTTCCGTTCGCTGGTGGCGCGGAAGCGACGATTATCTCCGCCCTCACACGTCTGCGCGAAAGTGGAAAATGTTTACCGGGCGAACTCATGGTTATCGTCACCAATGTCATTCTTGGCGAAGGCATCATTGATAGTGTACAGCTGCGCGAAGTCCCCCCGATTCCCGCTGCGACGACGCAGCGAAGTACCAAGCGTTAAGCCGCGTGTCTCGCGAAATAATGTTTAGCCAACGCCTGGGTACCCAAGTCTGCGTCGCCCGCCGCAACCACTTGATCGTAAAGACGCGCCGCTAACTCTAGCCCTGGTAAATTAAGTTTGAGTTCCCGGGCAGCAACTAAAGCGAGCCCGAGATCTTTCACAAAGTGGTGAACATAGAAACCGGGCGCGAAGTCGCCCTTCAAAACGCGCGGCGCAAGATTTGTTAGACTCCAACTACCAGCAGCTCCACCCGAAATGGAACTGAGGACGGTTTCAGGGTTAAGCCCAGCCGCTTTCGCAAACGCGAGCGCTTCACACATTGCGAGCATGCTCGAGGCAATCGCGATTTGATTGGTTAACTTACAGAGCTGACCGGCACCGACATCGCCCTGGAGCACGACAGCCTTGCCCATTGTTTCAAGAACTGGCTTGGCGCGATTAAAGTCCGTTAAATTTCCGCCCGCCATAATTGAAAGTGTTGCTTCACGTGCGCCACGATCTCCACCAGAAACAGGTGCGTCCAAGGCAGCGGCACCTTTGACGGCAGCTTCTTGAGCCAAAGCACGTGCCAGCGCGGGATCTGAAGTCGTCATATCAATCAACAACTGACCGCGATGAGCCGATGCCAAAAATCCATTAGGCCCACGCCAGACTTCAGCAACGTCGGCCGGATAGCCCACCATCGAAATTGCGATGTCGGCACCGAGGGACGCAGCTGCCGGTGAATCGGCCCAAATTGCACCCGCAAGAATGAGTGGCTCGGCGCGTTTGCGCGTGCGCGTATTCACGGTGACGGCATGACCAGCTTTCAATAAATGACCAGCCATGGACGTGCCCATGACCCCTGTGCCTATAAACGCGATACGTAGCGACATGCCTCAACCATCATGGGTCTTTTTACCGAGGCAACATTAGTCAGCCTTAGCACCGCGCTCTCCGTCAGAGAATCGCAGGCGAATGGACTGACCGGACTTTAAGTCAGCAGATTTAATCACCACTTTGCCGTCTGCCGAACACACCAGTGCATAGCCACGGGCAAGAATAGATTCAAAGCCAGCCGCACGCAGTCGCTTGGACAATTGCCCAAACCTTTCGCGCGCCACAGACACACGGGAACGGGGCGACCGACGAATAAATCGAGATTTTAGATTCGAAAGCGTATCGCGACGGTCTGAGAGCAAAGCATCGGCAGCACCCGTCATGCGTGTCCGCAAAAGCACCAGATCTTGAGCGAGTGCCTCAAGCTTTCGAGCAGGTGCATGGGCCGCGAGCTCAGCGGAGAGCAATCGAACACGCTGGCGCAGTCGTTCCTGTCCTGAAGCAATGAGTTCCGCTGCAGCGGTGGGAGTCTCCGCGCGCACATCCGCAGCGTCGTCCGTCAATGGATGGTCTGTTTGGTGTCCGACTGCAGAGATAACGGGGACCCGACAGGCACGTACCGCTCGCACCAGTCGTTCGTCATTAAAGCACCAGAGATCTTCCATGGAGCCTCCGCCACGCCCAACAACAATCAAGTCAATGCCTGGAATGGCGGCCGCACGAGCTAAGGCTTTAACCATGGAAGCAGCTGCCGCCGCGCCTTGCACAATTGCAGGCACAATAATCACGCGACCGGACCACCGGCGTGTCTTGAGTACTTCCACGAAATCGCGACGCACCGCGCCCGACGGTGAAGTCACAAATGCGACGGTCTTTGGGAACTCGGGAAGTGCCCGCTTAACTGCAGGGTCAAAAATTCCCTCAGCTTCGAGACGCGCCTTCAACTCAAGGTAGCGACGCCAGAGATCGCCTTCGCCATCGGCCACGATTGATTTTGCGATGAGCGAAAGTCTGCCTGTCTTGGCATAAAAATCCATCACACCAGCGACGATGACCCGACGGCCATCGGTTAATTCAATATTGGGCTTACTGTGAAAGGCAAAGAGAACGACGCTTACCT
>CAJBPJ010000160.1 GCA_903957465.1 uncultured Opitutia bacterium | reverse complement strand
GGATGGTCTGCTCCCGAGGGCTATGGGCATGGAGTCGTCATCCAAACTATTTCTGTGAATGGCTGATTTGGGTCGGTTTTGCTCTACTGAGCTGGTCACCCAACCTTTTCGGTATCCCCGGCATTCTTTGCGCAGCAACGATGTACTACCTTCTGAATTACGTTACAGGCGTTGCCATTACCGAGGGGCACCTTGTGCACTCAAAAGGCGAGGCTTACCGCAGCTATCAGCAAAAAGTACCAGCTTTCTGGCCACGACCACCACGGACATAAGGGTCTGGCTTGCTCGCTCAAAAAAGCAGGCAAAGATTGCTGTATGCGCTGTCTGTCGCTTTTCATTATCTGCGTCGGCGCTCTCACGGGCTTCGCACAGACCGCTGCCCCCGAACCAGGCACTTACCTAGATAAGCGCGATGTCGCGGGCCTACGGAACGCGCTAACAACTTGGCTCCTGAGTCGAGAATCACAGCTCGGATCACTTCAGGAAGGACTTATCCGCGCCGAGCAAGACGAAGTCTACCGACGTGCTTTAGCCGCACATGAAATTTTGCGGACAGCGGGTGACGAATCGCTCAATGCCCTGCTCAGCAAGCCAGACGGCGGCGCCTTTTTACGTGTTTTTCTGAATAACACAGCGTGGATGGAAGAATACCTAGGCACGGGTTGGGAAATAAAACCTGGGTCGAATGGCTTAGATGTTTTGCGCCGTCTGCATGCAATCGACAGCGGCACCAATGCGCGCAAGCGACATGCCTTAATGGCTGCCATCGCGGTGACCTATGGCACGACGAGTTCTGGCGAAAACCTGACGCGCATGGCCGAATCGCCATCCTTCAAAAGCACACCCGAAAATCGCTACAAGTTATACCGCGACGCCCAGGATGCTGGCTATCTGCATAAAATGTTTAACGGCATGCGCGCCTGGGAGATCTGCTTTATTGTCTCATCTAATTGTGACGACGAAGCCCTTCTTTGGATGTTACAGAATGTTAATGTGCCCTTACAGCGTTATACCGACGCCTGCTGGGCAGTGCGCTATCAAGGCGTCAATGCGTTCGGGGAAACCGTTCAAGGACCCTTGTTCTATGTCCCAGGGCGAGCACACATGAATTGGGCCGAGAGCGTGTTGAAACAAGGCGGCGTCTGCGGATCTTTATCGACCTTCGGGGCGACGGCAGCGCGCGCACATGGCATTCCTGCATACACCTGCGGACAGCCCGGTCACTGTGCTTACGCAGTTCGACACGCCCGGGGTAAATGGATAGGTGGCTTTGGTGGACCAGACGGCGCCCCCCATTTTTCTCCATGGGGCGGCAATTATGCTTACATTCTGGCTCTCGAAGATGCCTTTGCGAATGACGCTAAAGCCGACCGGGCGAAAAGGCATCTCTGGCAGGCATCGGTAGCCTCCCCTGTCGAACGGGCACGCGTCGCTCTCAGTCTTGCGACAAGTGCAACACCCTCATTTATCACCGCCTGGAAGAGTCGCATCGAATTACTCGGCAAAGACCCTTCCATGAATCAAGCGACTTGGGAAAAGCTGTATACTGAGATGGCACAGTCGTTCGGAAAAAATAACAAACCTTTGACTGAAGCCCTTGCAGGTTTTGAAGACAAGCTCATCGAAAAAATGGATGCGGACGCAAAGCTCGCCTTCGCACTTCGCGTGCAAGCAGATATTAGCAACGGGGTTGAAAACTGGTCCTGGGAGATGGACGACGAACTCTTTGCGCGTCACGTCAAATGGTTCTCCGAAGATGACAAAATGCGGTTTTACGTCCAATCACTCTGCCTACAGATCAAGAGTCGTCACTTCTTTGGCAAACTCTCTGACTGGGGAGCAAAGAATCTCGGGAAAACTGCAGATGGTATTCCGCGCTTCACCAAGGCGCTCGCTGAGGTTGTACGCATCAAGGCGAGCACCTTAGGGAAAGAGGCTCTAAAAGATTTAACCAAGCAGGCAATCCTCGCTGCAGAGCAGGCACGGTCTCAGGAAGCCTTTGATGCGAGCACTGATGCCGCTAAAGACATTGCGGGTGATCATGGAGCCGCGCGTGCCGATCTAACAAGCTCAGGCAAACTCGTTTCTGACAGAGGGATGCTCTGGCTGAGTACAACCAGTGGCTGGGATCAGCCCTGGTCGCATAAAAAAGTTATAGATGGCAGTGGTGGTACATTTCACACCGAAAACGAAAAGTCTCCTAGCGTCACAGTGCAACTTCGCGAAACAGTTGAATTAAGCTCGGTGGTCGTCGAAAAAACCCAGGGCAATGAATACCGTCTTAAACGCGCGAAGATTGAAGTGTCCACGGATGGTGCCACCTGGTTTGAAGTAGCCCAAACCGACAATTGCCCAGATGCCTGGAAGGTAGAACTTATCGATAAGGCGCCAAAGGCGCGCTGGGTACGACTTACTGCCGATAATCCCGACGGTAATTACCTTCACCTCCGCAGCTTCCTCGTTCGCGCCAAATGAGATTTCTTTGCTACACACTTTTATCAATTGTTGCTCACGCACAAGTCGCGGTGACGACGGCCACTGACTGGCCAGATGCCGTTAGTAAGGCTAAAGCTGAGGGTAAAGATATCGCTGTGCTGTTGGATGGTAGTGACTGGTCTCCCATCGCAACGAGCTTTCGTCAGCAAGTTGTGGGCTCAAACGCCGTACGCATGGCGACCGCGAAAACTTATGTCTGGGTGACCATTGACTCTCCCGAGCGGGAAACCGAGGCAACAAAGGCTCTGGCAGAGAAGAATAAGCCCTTTGGCTATCGCCCTTGGAATTTGCCCGCTGTTGTCCTCGCAGACACTGAGGGACGCGTCTACGCCTCTGTTGCCGGCGCTGAAGCAAGGGACTCAGCGACCTTATTAGCACGTTTGGCGACAGGGCGAAATGC
>CAJBPJ010000159.1 GCA_903957465.1 uncultured Opitutia bacterium | reverse complement strand
GTGACTCGAGTTTTTCTGGCTCACCTTCTTGCCGGTCCTTGGGTACGTAGTGAAGTTGGCGGGAGAGGGATTGGATCCATGCAGCTACCACTTCGGGTTCACGCACCATTTCGATGGACGCTTTGAAGCGATCGAACGACATTGCGCTAAAGTAGCGCGAGTGGTGTTCACGAATGCGACGCATCCAGTCATGGTGATTGGGGGCGCCTAAAATTTCGCGCGTCTGAGGGCAACGTCCCACCATTTGGAAATTCCCCTTGGGTGCTTCGACTTCAACTTCCGTGGTATCGAAGAATGTGGCGAGGTGGCGTGATGCGATGTGGCTGGTGGCTTCAGCTTCGCTGAGGAAGGGCATGCCATCAGGGATGGATTGCCAGAGTTTGCCTTCAGGGTTGACGGGCTTGATGACAATGGAGAGCCGGTCTTCTTTATCTAAGATTAGTTTAGCGACATCGAAGAGCTCGTAGGTGACTTGGCTGTCGCGCATCGCTTTACCAAGTGCTTCGAACTTTGCGTCGTCTGGATAAAACTCTGCGACGACCACAGGGCGCATGAGTTCGGCTTCGCGCCGTGGAGCTTCGCGTTGTTCTTCGCGGCGGCCTTCGCGCCGTGGACCGCTTCGACGATCGCCATCTGGGCGTGGGCCACGACGGTCGCCTCCGGGACGCGGGCCGCGCGAGTCACGATCTTCGCGTGAGCTGCGACCACCGCCACCTGCCTTAACGCTCTCGGTTGGACCTGATGTCCATGAGGGGCCAAAGCCAAGCGACGACAGGTCGATTGGGTTATTAGCGGGCTTCTTGGATTCAGGGTCGGGGGACATTGCCCCTTAACTCTTCCCACCTCTAGCGGCTTGGCAAGCGTGGGGTGGTACGGTTTTTTCTTGCGCAGGGCAAAGCGTATGGCACTTTGCCGCTTCTTCCCACGCTCAGGTGGTGGAATGGCAGACACGCATGCTTGAGGTGCATGTGCCGAAAGGCGTCAGGGTTCAAGTCCCTGCCTGAGCACCACTTTCGACCCGGACTTTGTCCGGGTCGGATTCTTTGGGGAATACGTGCATTCCTGTTTCCTTTCCCCCTCACCTCGTGCAAGGGTGGGGTATGGAGACTTCAGACAAACTGCACGTCCTCATTCTCGGCTCGGGTGGCCGCGAGCACGCACTGCTCAAGGCTTGTCTGCGTAGTGCCCGGGTTGCGTCAGTTAAAGTTGCCCCTGGTAATGGTGGCATGGCGCTCGAGGCGGAGTGTCTGCCGTGTAATATCAGTCGTCCCTCCGAGGTTCTTGAACTCGTCCGAAAACTATCCATCGATTTAGTTTTAGTTGGCCCCGAGGTTCCGCTCGCAGCAGGCGTGGTTGATGTCTTGGAAGATGCCGGTGTGCTTGCCTATGGTCCGCGTGCTGCGGGTGCTCAGTTGGAAGCGAGCAAGGTGTTCACGAAAAATTTCTTAGTCCGTCATAAAATTCCCACCGCGGATGCAGCGTCTTTCACGTCGGTTGCTCCTGCCATGGAGTACCTTGCCCAGCGCCCGTTCCCTGCGGTGTTGAAGGCTTCGGGCCTTGCTGCGGGCAAAGGCGTTGTGATTGCTCAGAATTTAAATGAAGCAGAAATCGCTCTGCGTGAAATGCTTGAGGCTAAGATTTTTGGCACCAGCGGGGACGAGGTACTCATCGAAGAGTTCATGCAAGGCGAAGAGGCTTCCATCATGCTGATGGTTTGTCGTGAGCAGTATTTAATGCTGCCGCCGAGCCAGGATCATAAGCGGGTAGGTGAGGGTGACACCGGGCCGAATACCGGAGGCATGGGTGCATATTCTCCAACGGGTGTGGTCACTTCAGAAATTGAAACCCGTATTCGCAAAGAAATCATTGAGCCGACTTTACGTGGTTTGATTTCGGACGGCATTGATTACCGCGGTACGCTTTATGTTGGGATTATGGTGACGGATCGCGGGCCACGCGTCGTTGAATTTAACGTGCGTTTCGGCGACCCCGAATGCCAAGTCCTAATGCCCTCCATGGAGACCGACCCTGTGGAGATTATGGAATCGATTGCCCGTGGTACTTTCCGGGCAGCGGATGTCCGGCTTCGCCCTGGTGCGACCTTGATTGTCGTCTTGGCTGCCCATGGCTACCCTGCGGCTGTTAGGATTGGGGATACTATTGAACTCCCTGCTCAACTTCCGGAGGGGGTGGATATCTTACATGGTGGTACTCAGCGTCAGCCCAATGGGGCCTTGGTGACCTCGGGAGGGCGGGTCTTGGGCATTGTCGCCCACGGAGCTACCCTTGCCGAGGCTGCGCAAAAGGCTTACGCGGTGGCCCCGCTGGTGCGCTTTGCGGGTTGTCACTACCGCAGGGATATTGGCGCCCGGCAACTTCGTCGTGATGGGGTTGCTTGAACGCTTGAACCCGAGCGGATAGACTCCACGCTTCTGTTTATGCCTGCTGAACGCGACATGGTTGTTCTCGTTTGTTCGGGTAACACCTGCCGTAGTCCCATGGCTGAAGTTTTATTGCGGGCAGCGCTCGCCAAGGAAGGCGGCAAGCTGGCACAGCTACATATTGTTTCAGCGGGCATCGGTGCTTATCCGGGGGATGCTGCATCTGATAATGCGGTGAAAGCTCTGGCTCGGATAGGCCTCGATTTATCAAGCCATTGTAGTTGCCCCTTGGATCAGGCGACGGTTGACCGCGCGATTGCGATTTTCGGGATGGCCGCGGGTCATGTCGACGCGCTGAAATCAAGATTCAGCAATTTGCCCCAAGTGGTTCAGCGTTTACGCGAACAACTGCCAATGACAGCTGGACGTGATATTCCTGACCCGTTTGGCGGAAATTTAGGGGAATATGAGGCCTGTCGTGATTCCGTGATTGAAGCCATCCCCTCTGTCGTCGCATGCCTTAAGGAGCGATTTGCATGAGCAAGACTTTCACCATCAGCCTCGGTTCCGATCATGCGGGTCTTGCACTCAAGCAAGCCCTCTTCGCGTACCTGCAATCGCGCGGTTACACCGTTGTGGATCGTGGGACCTTTACGGAAGAGTCCTGTGATTACCCAACCTACGCTCAAGCGGTCGCCGCCGACATTCTTTCGGGTCACAGTCACTTTGGCGTATTGGTATGTTCGACGGGTGTGGGCATCTCGATTGCCGCCAACAAAGTCGCCGGTATTCGTGCGGCCTTGGTTCATAATGTCGAAATGTCCGGGCTTTGCCGTCAGCATAACGATGCCAACGTCATTTGCTTTGGCCGCCGCTATACGTCGCCCGAACTTGCCGCTCAATGCCTCGAGGCTTTCCTGGCCGCAGAGTTTGAAGGCGGTCGACATGCACGCCGAATTGGACAAATCGAACCTCTTACTTAATTTCTAAAACCATGACCGCTATTCGTAACACTCCCCTTGCTCAGCTTGACCCAGAAATAGCTCGTTTGATTCAATCGGAGCTTGGTCGCCAGCAGTCTCACTTGGAATTAATTGCATCCGAGAACTTCACGCTTCCTGCTGTGATGGAAGCTCAAGGCAGCATCCTCACAAATAAGTACGCCGAAGGTTATCCCGGTAAGCGCTGGTATGGTGGCTGCGAATTTGTCGATATCGTCGAGCAACTTGCCATCGACCGCGCGAAGAAACTGTTCGGCGCTGATCATGCGAACGTCCAGCCGCACTCTGGCAGCCAAGCGAATGCCGCCGTTTATTTAGCAACCCTCGTGCCTGGGGACAAGATCCTCACGATGAATCTTTCCCACGGCGGCCACTTGACGCACGGCAATGCTGCTAACTTCTCCGGAAAATTTTATAAGGCCGTTCACTACGGCGTCGGTGCTGATGGCCGTATCAACTACGATGAAGTTGCTGAAATGGCACGTCGTGAGAAACCGAAGATGATTACCGTAGGTGCTTCGGCGTACGCTCGCACCATCGACTTCGAGCGTTTTGGAAAAATTGCGAAAGAGAATGGAGCGCTTCTACTTGCCGACATTGCGCACATCGCCGGACTTGTTGCCGCGGGCGTACACCCATCGCCGATTCCGCATGCAGACTTTGTAACCACGACGACGCACAAGACCCTCCGTGGTCCCCGTGGCGGCCTGATTCTTTGTAAGGCTGAACATGCCAAGGCCATCGACTCGGCTGTCTTCCCTGGCACCCAGGGTGGTCCTTTGGAGCATGTCATTGCGGCCAAGGCGGTCTGTTTTGCGGAATGTGCGAAGCCTGAGTTTAAGCTCTATGCCGCTCAGGTCGTTGCGAACTCCAAGGCGCTGGCAAATGCCTTAACTGAAAAAGGTTTCCGTCTCGTGAGCGGGGGTACCGATAATCACCTATGTCTGCTGGATCTTCGGGTCAGCCATCCTGATGTGACGGGTAAGGACGCCCAAATCGCCTTGGATGCTGCTCATATCACCACAAACAAGAATACTGTACCCGATGAAACCCGCAGTCCTTTCCAAGCCAGTGGGATCCGACTTGGAACCGCGGCCGTAACATCCCGGGGTATGGGTGAGGCGGAAATGCGCAAAATTGCCGAGGCTATCACGATTGTCCTATCTGGGCCTCAAGACCCGCTTAAAATCTCGGCTGGCAGTGCGATCGCGTCCGAGCTGTGCAAGTCTTTCCCACTCCCTTATGCCTGATTTTAGGCCCAGATTTAATATTTTTTGCTTTGAATAGGACCCCATCTTCTGTCACATTATATCTACTACCCCCCCCTAATGAACTCCCCTATCCGCAACCGTAAGGGCTTTACGCTCATCGAACTGCTTACCGTTATTGCCATTATCGGCATTTTGGCGGCCGTTCTCTTCCCTGGTATTCAAGGCGTGATGCGATCCGCCAAGAAGAACAGTGCGCTCAATAAAGTGCGCAGCATCGGCCAAGCTTATGTGAATTGGTCTGGTGGCACCCGCAATATCGGTACCGGTGCATGGTCGAGCGGTAAGACAACCACGACGAGCACTTCCGGTTACGCTGCAATTTTGGCTGACGGTGCATCCCTCGACTCCGGTGAACTCTGGTTCGTCGACGCCGACCTTGCTGCCGAAGCTATCACTGTCATTCCTAAGACTGTTATCACAAAGACTGGTACCACCGTCGCTCTGAGCTCCGCCTGGACGACCGCTATCGGTCAAGGTAAGCCTGCTTGGAACACTTACACACCTACCTCCCGTTCCCTTGCTGGTAGCACCAACACTCCTTTTGCTTGGTCACGCGGTCTCAAGACTGATGGCACTTGGCCTGCAGCGGGTTCAGGTGACACTGACTCCATCTGGGGTATTGAAGGTGGACATATCTGCTACGGCGATGGCCACGTTGCTTTTGTCAAGGACACCACCACTAGTGGCTCTGACTACTTCCAGAAGACCACCGACGGTTCTGCTTCCGCAAGCTACGTGGACGCTATTCCTGCGACCGCTGCGCTTTGCACACTGAACTAAGCCTTCGAGCTTAGTCTTCTTAAAGCCCCGAAGTTCGGGGCTTTTTTTTGCCTAAATTGTTTCAGCCACGGTTTTAGGTTTAAGCAGTTCGTTTCTTTAACCAAGTTGCCTGTATGGGATTGTTACGTGATTGGATTGCTGCAGCTCGTCCTCGGACGCTTGTGGCTGCTGCCGTACCCGTCGCCGTGGCTTCAGCGGCTTGTAGTCAACATTGGACGCTACACGAGGAGTCCCCGGTCATCATTGGACTTTGCCTTGCGTTCGCTCTCTTCGCCCAAATAGCCAGCAACTTTGCGAATGATCTCGGTGATGGCCTGCGCGGTACAGATCAGGTTGGCCGTGTCGGCCCCGCTCGTGCGGTCGCCAACGGTCGCATCTCCGCCCGCGCGATGGGTTGGGCAACAATTGCCTGCTGTGCACTCGCCTTCCTTGTTGGTACACCACTTGCACTGTTCGCCGACCCCTGGCTCTTTGTGGCTGGCGTCCTCGCTCTGCTTCTTGCCGTCGGCTATACACTCGGGCCTGCGCCGCTTGCCTACCTTGGCCTAGGTGATGTTTTCGTCGTGGCCTGCTTTGGTGTGCAGGCGACTTTTCTTACCGGCTATGTGCTGCATACGGCGATGGTGGATGAGAGTACCATCAAATGTTGCTGCGAGCAGGAATCCTCCTTGATTGCCTTGGCGCATTGGCCTGCGCTCATCCGCGATCTACTTATTGCCGGTCTCGGTATCGGGTTACTCGCCGACAATATTCTGCTCGCGAATAATGCGCGCGATATGGAGACCGATGCTGCTGCCAATAAGCGTACCACCGTTGTTCGCTTTGGACGTGGCTTTGCGCGCTGGCTACACCTCTTGAATCTTATCATCGGCTTAACGTGTCTAACCTGGGTCTTTGGCTGGCTGCCCCTTTTACTTACGCCTGTAGCCGTTTGGAGCCATTGGGGCTTCCGTCGGGCACGCGAAGCCAACGACTACGTTCCCTTTCTCGGACAAGCAGCTTTCATCCTTCTATTGGCTGGGGTGCTGTGCGTAACCTCCGCTTGCCTCCACCCCTGACTTCCGCTGGATGTTTCCATCATGAGTCTGCCGGATAAATTAGACGCGTTGGTCTCAGGCGTAGCACGTCCATCATGGGACGACTATTTCATGGCAACAGCTTTGCTTTTAAGCACGCGATCCAGCTGCGAACGACTGCATGTTGGCTGCTTAATGGTCTCCTCTGGCAAGCACCCGAACCGTATCGTTGCTGCTGGGTACAACGGATTCCTGCCAGGTGCCCCTCACAGTTCCAAGATGCGCGAAGGTCACGAACAGGCGACGGTTCATGCGGAACAAAATGCCGTTGCTGATGCCGCTAAACGCGGGGTCTCTTTGCAAGGCGTGGTTTGTTATGTCACGCACTTCCCGTGTATCAATTGCACCAAGATTTTAGCAGCCGCCGGTGTTTCGGAAATTTGCTACCGGCACGACTACCATAATGACCCCTTGGTCGCAGAGTTGTTTGCCCAGTCTGGCGTCAAGGTGCGCAAACTTGGTTAAGTCATGGCGGAGAGCAGCCTCGCTGGACAAGTGCTTTTGGCACACCCCTCGCTGACAGAGGCAAACTTCTGTCAAACGGTTGTGCTGATGCATAGTCACGCTGTGGACGATGGAGCTATCGGTGTCATTTTGAATCGACCCTTAAACCGAATGTTGGGTGAGGTGGAAAAACGTTTTCGCGACGGTCCATTGGCAAACGTTCCACTGCATATTGGTGGACCCGTTAATGTTAACCAAATGGCTTTTGGTGGCTGGCGTTTTGCGTCACGTGGCCCTGCACGTATCCGCTACGGTTTAGATGAGTCCGAAGCCATTGAACTCTCGAACGACCCAGAGTTTCATCTACGTGCCTATGTGGGCTACGCCGGATGGACAGCGGGACAATTGGAGAATGAAATACGGCTCAATGCCTGGGTCACCCACACCTTTGATCGTCTGGCAGATGGACTTGAAGGTGTTGAGCTTTGGAAGGCTTGGATGACGCGTGTGCGGCCTGATTTGCGATTGCTCGCAGACTCCCCCGGCGATCTTGGCTTAAACTAAATCAATTACCCAGCAGGACGCCCATGGTGCGGCGCAGGGTCTCTCCAGGAATCGTGCGGCCGGGTTCAAGCATCTTACGTTGTTCGAGGGTATCCCGGTAATTTTCGTACACGCGGTCAATTCGCCATCCACTGGCTGGAATCGTCGGGTCGCCGGCCATTAAAGCCGTCCATCGACGTGGTAGACCGTGCCAGGTGAAATCAATACGCCACCCTGCAGCATTTTTCGCCGTGCCATAACTGAGTTGTGGGTATCTGCGAACAAAGTCTGGGATGGAAGAAGTGCGCGCAACCACCACGAGTGCGTTCGGCAGGTTATTCACGACCATGTGGAAGTCGCTTCGTGAGCGTAGCAAAATTGGTAGCGGGTCGAAGCCTGCTAAATTAAGCCCGTTGTAATTGCCGTGAACATTGGGATCCCCGCGAAACTCAGGTTGTTGGTTGTACCACCGATTGAAATTATCCGAGAGGCGTAACCCGATTTCGAAATGTAAGTGTGAGCGATCAACACTGATGGGATCAATGCCTGCGGATGTGTGACCCATCCGGCCGAGGACTTGGCCTGCGACGACATTAGCCCCAACGCGTATCCCGCCATCGATTGATGCTAGGTGCGCGTAGAGAGTATAAACAGGGAGTTCGGCCGTGGGATGTTCGATAACCACATAGCGACCATAAGGGCCGCGCACTGCACGCTCGATGTAAGCGATTTGACCAGGCATTACCGCGGAGATGGGGTCAACGGGTTCGTTATTTGCGTCCACCCATCCTGGTTGAATGTCGATTCCCTCATGGAACCTAGACCCGTCATTACGCGTCATGCCAAAGAGGCCTGATTCCGTTCGTCCAGAGATGGTCGGCTGAATGAAGTCGCTGAGGCTACCGCCGGTTGGGCGTCCAGATGGCGTCGGCCATGTCAGCTCACTGGCGACTCCGTAGCTGCTTAAAAGCAGTATGCAGAAAATAACTCTCATTTCCCTTCCTTCTCGCGAATCTTACGAATGAGAAGGATGGAAGGGTTGAGGCGATTGCGCCAATAGGTGGCTGCCTCGGCTGCACTCATGCTGCCGTTCTCAACTGCAAAATAAAGGTTACCATCTAGAATGGGCTGATCGATGCGCATGATGCCAATGGCCTTGTCGTTTACCATGAGCACGGCCTTTTTTCCCATCGACTCGGAGCTACTGGTGGCTGCCATGAGTACAGGGGCGGATCGACGGTCGGCTTGAACGAGTAAATAGGTGCTACGTATATCGCGCTCACCTGCTTCAACCACTTCGGTGTTTAAGATATGCTCGGCTTGAACAATGGGGATGCAGAAGACGGTCACTTGGACGCCGCTCGTCGCCAAGGCAACCACACCCAAAGAAGAGTCAGGCGCCGAAGTTGGCGCCTCAATGTAAACCGAAACCAAATCTTCAGGCATTTCAGTTGTGCAGCCCGTAAAAAGTAAGAACGGTAAGGCTAAGAAAATTTGGAGAATGCGCATGATTATCCGATGAGTATGTCGAGTGTGCCTTGGACGCGTTGAATGTCTTCAGGCTTTAGGTCAATCGCAGGGACTTGGAATACCTGTTGTGTACGAACATGCAGGTAAGGGAGTAGACCTTTCTCTGCAGGACCTTGCAGACGAATAATACGCTTACGCTCTAAGAGCATAGCCAAGATGTGTCGCAGAATAGATTTTTCGCCAGTGGGGTCTTCCTCGTTTTCGTAGAGCGATAAAAAGAATTCTTCACGAGAGGCCAAAAGTTGCGCCCGTTGAGCTTTTTCTTCCTCACCGCGTTCTTTAACTTCGCGCGACCAGCGACCTAAAATAATTCCACTGGGAGTAAAGTCGTTGAGGTGATCTTTAAGCACATCGGTGCGTTCCATGAGTCCACCCAATGGTTTATGAACCACGCAGACAACTTGGTCGCCAAGGGCGAGCTCTTTGCCGCTGGCGGCACAGATACGAGCGATAGGTTTAACCTGCCATTCCATGCCTTACATTGAGCCACCCTTCGGGTGAAGGGCAAGGGACTTCATTCGACCTGAAGGATTGTTCCTTAAGGTCGAAGACCTTTGGGCTAGATTATGTCTGGAGCTTTGCTTGGCCTACATGCCCAGTCGCCCTTTTAAAAGGCTGTCGATTTGAGCGTAGCGCTACAATCAGACGCTTTCGACAACCAGGGATGGGTCTGCGATCACCTGCTCCCCTCGTGGGAGTTTGGCGTCCGCCATCGCGGCAAATGCAATCATGCCGGCATTATCCCCGCAGTGTTTAGGTTGGGCGATAAGCATGTGCACGCTGTGTGATTGTGCGGCGTGCTCTAAGCGAAGTCGGAGTGTCCGATTATTTGCTACCCCACCCGAAAGGCCAGCGGAGCGATAGTTGCCTGTCTCCAAGGCTGCTTTAAATTTAGACT